>DATKTF010000208.1:0-5036 GCA_035531255.1 Cellulomonadaceae bacterium | reverse complement strand
GCAATCCGCACCCGCAACCCCCTCGAGCTGTCGACGCGCGAGGGCCGCACACTCCTCGAGGACCTCGCGTCCTTCGGCACCCCTCGCCCCCTCGTGGTCCTGACCGGGGGCGACCCCTTCGAGCGACCCGACCTGGCCGAGCTCGTCGCCCACGGCACGAGCCTCGGCCTGAGCATGGCGCTGTCACCCTCGGTCACCGCCCGCCTCACCCGGCCCGTCCTCGTCGAGCTGCACGACGCCGGCGCGAAGGCCGTGTCGCTGTCCCTGGACGGCGCCACAGCCGGCTCCCACGATGCCGTCCGCGGTATCGACGGCGTGTTCGACGCGACGCTCGACGCGGCCCGCACGGTCCGGGAGGTCGGCTTCCGCCTGCAGATCAACACCACGGTCACGCGCGGGAACGTGCGCGAGCTGCCCCGGATCCTGCAGCACGTCGTCGACCTGGGTGCCTCGCTGTGGAGCGTCTTCTTCCTGGTGCCCACCGGTCGCGGCAAGAACCTGGAGGCGTTGACCGCGACCGAGGAGGAGGAGGTCCTGCACTGGCTGCACGACGTCTCCGCGCTGGTCGCGATCAAGACGACCGAGGCGCCGCACTTCCGTCGGGTCGCACTCCAGCGCGCCGGCGTCGAGGCGCTCGACGACGCGTTCCCGCCGGGTCCGCTGCGGTCGGACCTGCGGGCCGTGACCGCGGCCGTGTTCGCCGGCTGCGAGCCTGCGCCGCGTCGGCCCCGACCGCCGATCGATGTCAACGCGGGGCGCGGCTTCGCGTTCGTCGACCACGTCGGCGTCGTCTACCCGAGCGGATTCCTTCCCGTCGCGGCCGGCTCGGTGCGCGACCACCCCTTTCCGCAGATCTACCGGGAGTCCGAGGTCCTGCAGGCGCTGCGCCGCCCGGACGGCTTCGGCGGTCGCTGCGGACGGTGCGAGTTCCGGGCCGTCTGCGGCGGCTCGCGCTCGCACGCCTACGCGGTCTCGGGCGAGCTGCTCGGGGAGGATCCGAGCTGTCTGTACCGGCCTGAGCCCGTTCGGTGACGCGCAGGCCCTCGCCCTCGAGGTGACGTCCGCGTCCTGGGGTCGGGCATCGGCGTGTCGAGGCGCTCCCTGGGCCGAAGGTCCCGATCCGAAGCCCCGGAGTTAGTTGAGACTTGCACCACTTTGTCCAAGCCCGGGCAGGTTCACCCGCGACTCGAAGGGTTCGGCGCGTCCTCATGGACAGTGGTCTCCTCCTCTTTCGTCTCCTGATCGGCCTGCTCCTGGTGGGGCATGGCTCCCAGAAGCTCTTCGGCTCGTTCGGTGGTGGTGGGATCGCCGGGACCGGCGCCTTCTTCGAGAAGGTCGGCTTCCGGCCGGGCCGGCCGATGGCCCTCGTCGCCGGGCTCACCGAGGCCGGCCCCGGGCTCTTCCTGGCGCTCGGGCTGCTGACCCGCCTGAGTGCTGCCGCGGTGATCGGCACGCTGCTCGTGGCTGGGTGGACGTTCGCCGCGAAGGGGCTGTGGGCGCAGAAGGGCGGCTACGAGCTCTGCCTGCTCTACGGCGGCGCCGGCGCGGTTCTCGCTCTGACAGGTCCCGGTGCGTACTCGCTCGACGCCGCGCTCGGCATCGGCGGATCGTCGTGGCTCGGTGTGGGCGCCATCGCCCTGGGCCTGGCGTCCGGCGCCGTCGTCATCGCACGCGCCACACGGACGAAGAAGGCCGACGCCCTTCGCGCCGGCGTCTGACGCCCACCTCCGGGGTGGCGGTTGCGCCCCGGCGTCTCGTCACCTAGGTTCCCTAGGTATGACGGGCGATCGGATGAAGGGCAATCTCGACGCGCTGCTGCTGGCCGTCCTGCAGTCGGGGGCCGCGCACGGCTACGAGGTCATCGCCGAGCTCAGGCGTCGGAGCAACGGGGAGTTCGACATGCCCGAGGGCACCGTCTACCCCTCGTTGCACAGGCTCGAGCGCGAGGGTCTCCTGGAGAGCGAGTGGGACGTCGTCGACGGTCGCCGACGCCGCACCTACCGACTCACCGCACCGGGCACGGCCGCCCTCGCGCGCGAACGTGCGGAGTGGGCTCGCTTCTCCGGCGGCATGAACGCCGTCCTGGTGGGCCTGTGATGGCGCCCGACCCGATCGACACGTACCTCGACGACCTGCTCGCCCGGCTCCGGGGAGCCGCCGGTGACGTCCGGCGCACCCTCGTCGAGGCCGAGGCGCACCTGCGTGACGCCGTCGACGAGCAGGTCGGCCGCGGGGTCGACGTCCACGAGGCCCAGCGACTCGCGATCGAGCGGTTCGGGTCACCGGCGCAGGTCGCCGCGACGGCGAACCGTGCGCTCGCCGGTCGCACGGCGACCCAGGTCCTCGGTGCGCTCTCGTGGGCAGCTGGTCGCATGGTCGCGGTCGGTCTCGCGGCCGTGGGGCTCGCCGCCGGTCTGGCGCGCGTGCTCGCGAGCCTCACCTCCACGGCGTTCGTCTTCGGAGCTCCGGCGGGAGCCGTCCTGCCGGCCGATCGGTGCGCGCACTGGCTCTCCGTCCAGCCCACTGCGACCACGTGCTCGCAGGCCGCGATGCTGGAGAACTCCTCCGACACCTTCCAGCTCTACGCGGGTGGCGCGATCCTCGGTCTCGAGGTCGTCGGGGTCGCGTTCGCTCTCCGCGCGGGCGTCGGTCGGGTACGCCAGACCCCACGGACCGGTGTCGTCCTGCCACCCTCGGGCGTCCCGGCGATCGGGGCCACCGTCTTCGGGGGTGCGGGAGCCGCCCTGCTCGGTGCCGCCCTTGCCGACGTGGTTCTCCCGGGCGCCTGGGGTCGCGGTCTGTGGTTCGTGGACGCGGGCGTCGCGATCGTCGTTGCGGCGGTCTACGCGGTCCTCTTCGTCCGTGCCGTCGTCGACCGACGGGGTGCCGCTGTGCCACGACCGGTCGGGTAGCGGCCCGCGGGACCGCACCCGCTCGAGTCGGTCGTACCGGAGGTCGCGGACGCTCGCGGGCGAGGCGTGCCCTGCTTCCGACGAGCCGCGCCGACCGCCAGCCGTGCGGCGACCGCTCCGTCCAGGGATGATGGCGCGGGAAGGGCGACGGCGCGGTCCACCGGTGGGCGCCCGCACCCTCTGGAGGAGCCCGATGAAGGTCGTCGCGACGTACAACATCAAGGGCGGGGTGGGCAAGACGTCCGCCGCGGTGAACCTCGCCCACCTCTGCGCGCGGGACGGCAACCGGACACTGCTGTGGGACCTCGACCCGCAGGGTGCCGCGACGTACATCTTCCGGGCGCACGCGCGGGTCAAGGGCGGCGGTCGCGGACTGGTGACCGGCAGGCGCCCCTTGGCCGACGCGGTGAAGGCGACCGAGTTCGAGGGGCTGGACCTGCTCCCCGCCGACTTCAGCTATCGCAACCTGGACCTCGAGCTCGACGACGGCAAGAAGCGCACCCGGCGCCTGGGCCAGCTGCTGGCCGGTCTTCGGCGCGACTACGACGTCGTGTTCCTCGACTGCCCGCCGAGCATCTCCTTGATGTCGGAGAACGTCCTGCACGCCGCCGACACGCTGCTGGTCCCGTTGATCCCGGCCACCCTGTCGGTGCGCACGTTCGACCAGCTGCAGGAGTTCGTGGCGGGCTCCGACAAGCCGCGCCCGGACCTCGTGGCGTTCTTCTCGATGGTGGACCGACGCAAACGCCTGCATCGCGAGGTCATCGAGAACATCCCGCGCGACCGCACGCGCGTGGCGACGACCGAGATCCCGGCGCTGTCGATCGTCGAGCAGATGGCGGAGCGGAAGGCCCCCGTGACCGCGTTCGCTCCGACGAGCCGCGCCGCCGGGTGCTACGAGCAGCTGTGGACCGAGGTCCGCCCGGCGGGCGGGCCCCGGTCCGCCCCTGCGGCGCGGACCGCCTGAGCGGGGCGTCCAACCACACGCGAGCGGTCGGGTCCGTGCCGGGGTTCCGGGTCGCGGCGTCGAGATCGTCATGCCGGCGCCGCCGTGATGTGTGCAGCTCGTCCGTCGGCGAGCGCAGTCCCCGCAGTGGCGAACCGGTACGCTCGGTGTCGGCAAGAGTCCGTCAAGGACGCAGGCGATCGACCGGGGGAGCGCGGTGGCGACGATCGGTGACGTGGCACGCGAGGCCGGCGTGTCCCGGAGCACGGTCTCGTCGGTGCTGACGGGTCGCAAGCTCGTCCTGCCCGAGACCCGGCAGCGTATCGAGGCGGCGATCGCCAAGCTCGACTACTCCGTGAACACCGGTGCGCGAGCCCTCGCGACGTCCAGGACGATGACGCTCGGCCTCGTGGTGCGCTTCCACGAGGCGGAGTTCAGTCCGGCTCTGGCCACGTACCTCGTCGCGATCGCGGACGCTGCTCGCGAGCACGGCTACGGGATGCTGCTCCTCACCGAGACGGACGGCGCGGGCGCGATCCGTCGGGCCGTGGCCGGCCGCCAGGTCGACGGGCTGATCTTGCTGAGCGTCGTCGAGGACGACCCGAGACTCACCCCGATCGTCGAGTCCTCCTTCCCGGCTGTTCTCGTCGGCATGCCTGCAGACACCCGGGGCGTGGATGCCGTGGACCTGGACTTCGCCGCTGCTGCTCGGCTGCTGGTCGATCATCTTGCTGATCACGGCCACCAGGAGGCGACCCTGGCGACGTGGCCCGACGAGATCTACGCGTCGGGTCGCACCTACGCGTCGCGCTTCAGGAGTGCCGCCATCGACGAGGCCGTCGCCCGTGGCATGCGGCTCGACGTCGTCTCGTGCCCGTCTGGCGCCGAGCAGGTGCGAGGAGCGCTCTGGACGGCGGTGAGCCGTCCCGGCGCACCCCGAGCTCTGCTGGTCCACAACGACGCTGCGGCCGCGATGCTGCCGATGGTCCTGCGCGACCTGGACCTCGAGGTGCCCGGGGACGTCTCGGTCGCGAGCCTGCACTCGGCCGAGCTCGGCCATCACTACGCACTGCCGTACACGTCCGTGGACGCGCAGCCCGAGGCCGTGGCCGACCAGGCGGTCGCGGTGCTCATCCGTCGGCTGGCGACCCCGGACGCACCCGCTGCGGCGATCCTCG
>DATKTF010000207.1:0-4288 GCA_035531255.1 Cellulomonadaceae bacterium | reverse complement strand
CGTCCGTGCTCCTTGGCGCGGTACATCGCGAGGTCGGCGTGCTTGAGCAGCACGTCCAGGGAGGACAGCCGCCCGTCCGGGTGCGAGCGGTCCGCGTGCGCGACGCCCACGCTCGCACCGATCGTCACGAGATGCTCGACGGCGGAGCCTCGCGGTTCGGTCACGGTCACCGTGATCGGGGCGTCGTGCGGCATGACCAGGGTCTCCTCGGTGACCATCTCGACCACGGCGCGGCGTGAGTGGAGCAGGCGCCCGTAGCCGAGCCGCCCGGTCAGCGCGGCCTCGAAGGCGGCTCGATCGACCAGCACCGGACGGTCCGGGGTGTCCAGGACGACGCAGCGCAACGCCCCGTCACGGCGGAACAGCTCGTCGACCTCGGTCGTGCGGCACCCGCCCGGGACGAGCACGGCGGGGACGGCGATGTCGCCCAGCACGCCACCGGTCGTGTCTCCGGTCTGCGGGCCGTCCCACGGCACCGCGTCTGCGGGGTCGTTCGCGGCCCAGGGCCGGTTCCGTCGCGCGATGTCGAGGGTCACGTGGTCTACCTCGGCGGACCGGACGACATCGTGAGCAGGACCGAGATGAACAGCAGATGACCAGCACGTGCGACGTCCGTGTCGCCCGGTGGGTCGGGCGGGCACCGGCCTCATCCACCAAGCAACACTTGGTACTGTCGCCGTCGCGGGGCGGGGTCCCGTGTGCTCGGGCTCGGCCCGGCGCACCATCAGCGACGACCTGTGACGAGGACTCCTGGGATGAACTTCTTCCATGCACTGCTGCTGGGCATCGTCGAAGGCGTCACCGAGTTCCTGCCGGTGTCGAGCACCGGTCACCTGACGATCGTCGAGAAGCTGCTCGGCCTGAAGGTCGACGACGCCGGCGTCACCGCGTTCACGGCGATCATCCAGGTCGGCGCGATCATCGCCGTGATCATCTTCTTCCGGCGTGACATCGGACGGCTGATCGCCGCCTGGGTCCGCGGGCTGATGCGGCCGTCCGAGCGGAGCCACCCGGACTACCGGATGGCGTGGTTCGTGATCATCGGCTCTATCCCGATCGGGATCGTCGGGTTCCTCGGCAAGGACCTCGTCACGGGGAGCCTGCGGAACCTGTGGGTCGTCGTCGTCTCCCTGGTGGGGTGGAGCGTCGTGATGTGGGCTGCCGAGAAGGTCGGCCGCCAGACCCGGCCGGAGTCCGCGACCACGCTCAAGGACGTCCTGGTGATCGGCCTCATGCAGTGCATCGCCCTGGTCCCGGGTGTCTCGCGCTCGGGCACGACGATCAGCGCCGGCCTCTTCCGTGACCTCGATCGGGTCTCGGCGACCCGGCTGTCATTCTTCCTGTCGATCCCCGCGCTGACCGCGGCCGGCGCGTACGAGGGGCTCACCCAGGCGAAGGCGATCAGCGCATCGGTCGGCTGGGCGCCGACGATCCTCGCGACGGCCGTCAGCCTCGTGGTCGCCTACGCCTCGATCGCCTGGCTGCTGCGGCTCGTCGCGCACCACAGCCTGGTGGTCTTCATCAGCTACCGCGTCGGCCTCGCCGTCGTGGTCGCCGGTCTGCTTCTCACAGGCGTCATCAGCGCGACGTAGTCCCCGTGGCGCGGCTCGCTGCGGCGTCGGCGAGTGCCTGCCGGGCCGCGCCCTCCCACGCGCCGCTGGCGTCCACCACGAAGCAGAGCTCGTTGTCCTCCGGGTCGGCCATCACGACGTAGCCGCCGCCGCTGGCGCGGGGACGAGCTCGCCGACGGGCACCGGGACGGCGAGCACGTTGCCGGCCGCCGGCAGCGGGCACGTCCACGCCGGGTCGTACGCGCAGGACGGGTTGTACGCGAAGTTGAGGTCCACGACGAGCGTCCCGTCGGGCGACGCGCCGAGGTCGGCGCCCTTGACGGTGTCCAGGACGTACCGGCCGCCGCCGTAGGTCCGGTCACCCGCCAGCGCGTCCTTGACGGGCAGGAACAGTCCGCCGCCGTACGACCGGAGCGACCAGACGTCGAGGGTGCCGAGGTCGGCCAGCGCGATCCGGCCGACCCGAGCGAACCGGATCGCGCCGTCGGGCCCGGTCGGGTCGACGAGAGGGCGGGAGCCCGGCTCCTGCACCGAGGCGCCGACGGCATCGCCCATCGCCGCCCGGACCGCCGCGGGCGCCGCCGGCGCGACCGTCCCGCCGCCTCGGGTCCCGGCCGGCGATGCTTCGGCGGACACGGACTCGATCTGGACCACGAAGCGGTAGGCCGGGTCGTACGGCATGACGCGCAGACCGGTGAAGTGCTCGCGGACGCTCGGAGGCAGCGGGCTGGCCGGGTGCAGGCCGACGAGGTCGTCGCGCACCGAGCACCAGTGCGCGTGCGCCGCAGCGGGGTCGACCGCCGCGCGCTCGCGCACCTGCTGGTACAGGGTGAAGACCCGACGTCGCCAGTCGACGACGTCGAGCAGCGCGATGGTCACGGCCTCCCGGCCGAGGCCATCCGCCGGACGTCCGCCTCGACATCGGCGACGACCCGTGCCCGACGTGCGGCGCGCACGAGCATCAGCAGCGACATGACGAGCAGCACGACCAGGGCCCCGTTGCGCGCGGCGAGGATCATCGTGATGACCGGGTTGCCGCGGAGCATGTGGCTGTACTGCCACGGGTACACGATCTGGGTCGCCACACCGATGCCGAGCGTCAGCCAGCCGATCCGGAACCAGGGACCCGGCGCCCGGGTCGCGATCGCGACCGCGATCGCGGGGGCGATCCAGGTCATGTACTGGGGTGAGCCGACCTTGTCCGTCACGATCAGCGTCACGGCGAGAGCGAGAGCGCCCGGGAGCAGGACGTCCACCCCGCGACGGCGGGCCACCAGGAGCAGCGCCGCGACGCCCGCGACGACGAGCACGAGCACGAGGTTCAGCACGGCGGCGGCGGTCTCGGTCCCGGGCCCGGTGATCTCGAACGTGATGATCTGCGGGTTGTAGGCGATCGTCACCGCGTGCGTGAACAAGCCCGCGAGCAGCCACGGCGTCGCGGCGACGGCCTCCACCTGCAGACCGCGGGAGCCCTGGTCCCCCAGGAACCCGGTGAGGAACGGAAGGCCTCCCGCCGCTGCGGTCACCGCGACGACGACGGCGGTCACCGCCGCCGCGGGGACGACGACGTCGCGGAGCGGTCGCTTCGCCGCCGCGGCCAGGGCGATCAGCAACGCGCCCGGGGCGACCTTGATCCAGGCCCCGGCGGTGAGCAGGGCGCTCGCGGTACGCGGGTGCCGGAACGCGGCCAGGAGGGCGAGGACCATGAGCGGAGCGATGATGCTGTCGAGGCGACCGAGGGCGACCGGTCCGAGCGCGGCGATGAAGGCGAGCCAACCCCAGGCGCCGAGCCGGCCGTCGAGACCCGCCGGAAGGTTCGCGTACCACTCGGGCCTCCCGTCGAGCTCCGACGTGTCGGCCGGTTCGACGTCGCGCCCCGTCAGACGGTCACGTGAGGAGGCGTTGCTGAGCGCGCGCAGGGTGACGCCGTCGAGCAGCGCCACGAGGGCGGACCACCCGAGCGCGTAGGCGATCGGCGAGGTGATCGAGACCGCGGCCGGGATGAGGATCGGCAGCCAGGCGCCGACGGGGTACACCCACGAGCCGTCGAGACCGGGCCACATGCCGAACAGCAGGCCGGACTCCGCCCAGCGTCGGTACAGGTCGACGTCCCCGAACGTCGAGACGCGGATGTAGAACACACCGACGTAGACCAGCCACAGGTGGACGACGGCGAAGGCCACCCAGAGCGCGGTACGAGAGCGGATCAGGCGTGTCATCCGGTCACCCTGCCGTCGAAGGGGAGAGAGCGGGAACTGAGCTGCTCGTGCGGAGCACGGTGATGAAGGCGATGAACAGGACCACGATCGCGACGACGAGCACGAGCCCGACGTACCCGAGCCAGAGCCCCACCGTGGCGAGCCGGCCGCCGTTCTCGCCGGTCCGCGCGATCTGCGCGCGCGCCCGGTGGCCCGCGACGACCGCGATGACCGACCCGACGAACGGCAGGACATTGAAGCCGCAGATGCCGGCCACGAGGCTGACGATCGCGGCGACGTTCGTCGGCCGGGTCGAGTACGCCACGGCCGCTCCCGGCGGCGGGTAACCGCTGCTGGACTCGGACACTCGCACCTCGTTCGGTCGGGCGCATCGATCGCGATGACGACACGGCTGCAGGAATCATCCCACGGGAACATGTGAGTCCGCTGGGTCGCTAAGGTGCCCCCGGGCCACCTGCAGCGAAGCGGACGCGTCGGCATGGACCGGCCGCCGGGAGC
>DATKTF010000206.1:0-2179 GCA_035531255.1 Cellulomonadaceae bacterium | reverse complement strand
CTGGCCGCGTTCCTTCATCTCCCAAGGGTCCCGATGCCCGCACACCTCGAAACCACCACAGCGTCACCTTCGCTTCCGCACAACCACCGAGACGCGCGGCACCCGAAGATGGGTCGACTCCGCGATCGACCGCGCCCACCTCCACGCCGTGACCTTGACCGCTGCACGCGGATAAACGCATCCCAGGCCTGATGCCGGCATGCCGGTCACATCGGACCCGCTAGCCGCCGATGTAGGACATCTCGATCCGGTGGCCGGGTGCGGCGAGCGGTTCCGCGGCGCCGCGCGCCTCGGAGTACCGGTCGGTGCGGCCGCGCCAGATCGCAGCCATCGCGTCCGCGAGCTCCTCGTCGGAGGCCCCACCGCGGATCAGTCCGCGCAGGTCGTGGCCGCCGGTGGCGAACAGGCAGGTGTAGAGCGTGCCGTCGGTGGAGATCCGGGCCCGCGTGCACGCGTGGCAGAAGGCCTGGGTCACCGAGGAGATCACCCCGATCTCCCCTCCGCCGTCGCGGTAGCGCCACCGCGATGACGTCTCCCCGGGGTACTGCGGCGGGACGGCCTCCAGCGGCATCACGGCGTCGATCCGGGCGACCACCTCGGCGGACGGGACGACGTGCTCGCGGCGCCAGCCGTTGGTGGTGCCGACGTCCATGTACTCAATGAACCGCAGGACGACTCCCGTCCCGGCGAAGTGACGCGCCATCGGGACGATGTCCTGGTCGTTGTGCCCGCGCTTGACGACCATGTTGACCTTGACGGGCCCGAGGCCCGCCTCCAGGGCCGCCTCGATGCCGCGGAGGACCTTCGCGACCGGGAAGCCCACGTCGTTCATCGCCATGAAGGTCGCGTCGTCGAGAGAGTCCAGGGAGACGGTCACGCGACGGAGCCCGGCCTCGTGCAGGCGCGCGGCCTGCCGGGCGAGGAGGGCCCCGTTCGTGGTCAGGGCGAGGTCGACCGGACCGCCCGACGGGGTAGTCAGACCGCTCAGCTGCTCGACCAGCACGGGAAGGTCTCTGCGGAGCAGCGGCTCTCCCCCGGTGAGCCGGATCTTCTCGATCCCGTGGGCCACCGCGACGCGGGCAACCCGCGTGATCTCCTCGAACGAGAGGACGTCGGACCTCGGCAGGAACGCGTGGTCCCGACCGTAGACGTCCTTCGGCATGCAGTACACGCAGCGGAACGTGCACCGGTCGGTCACGGAGATCCGCAGGTCGCGCATCGCGCGCCCACGGGTGTCGACGAGGACGAGGCCGGCGAGGACAGGGTCGACGAGGACAGGGTCGACGACGGCGCGGCCGCGCGGCGTCTCCGGTGCTACGCGCATCCGACCCACTCGTCCGTCCCGTCCGTGAAGACCTGCCGCTTCCAGACCGGCAGCAGGCGCTTGACCTCGTCGACCAGCAGCGCAGCCGCGGCGAAGGCCTCGCCGCGGTGCGCGGCGGAGACCGCGACGGCCAGTGCGCACTCGCCGATCCCGAGCTCGCCGACCCGGTGGGACACCGCGAGCGCCTCGACCTCGGTCCGGGTGGCGACGTCCTGGGCGATGCGCGACAGCACGTCGGCCGCGTCCGGGTGCGCGACGTAGGCGATGCGATCCACCGAGCGGCCGTCGTCGTGGTCGCGCACCACTCCCGAGAACGTCACGACGGCCCCGGCCTGCGGACGGTCGACCTCGGCCGCGTGCCGCGCCGGGTCGATCGCCGTCTCGGTCACCTCGGCCCGGACGACGAGCCGGGCGGGAGCGCGTACCGGACCGCCGTCCGTGGCTCCGTGCGCCGACGTCGTCATCACGACACCCTAGGCCGGTGGGCCTCGACGAGCCCGGCCGTACCGGGACGTGGACCGCACGACGGCGCCCGCCCGTCATGCGGTTCACCACAGGTGCGCATGGGACACCATCACCTCGATCTCGTCGCCGGCGTCCAGCTGCGTCACGTGCTCGGGCACGACCGCCAGCGCGTTCGCCCGCGCCAGCGCTCCCACGAGGTGGGACCCGGAGCCGCCCACGGGCGTGGCGACGTACCCGCCCGGTTCGTTCGTCAGGACGACGCGCACGAACTGCCGGCGTCCGTCCGGCGAGGTCAGCGGCTCGCGCAGGCGTGCGTGCACCGTCGGGCTGCTCACGTCCCGGTGTCCCTGCAGCCGCCGGAGCACCGGGCGGACGAACACCTGGAAGGAG
>DATKTF010000205.1:0-10807 GCA_035531255.1 Cellulomonadaceae bacterium | reverse complement strand
TCGGTCACATTCTTCGTCGGAGCGTCCGCGAACACCGGCACGGCGCTCCAGGCGGACCAGTTCGCTCAGCAGCGGATCGCCTCCTACGTCGGCGTGCTGACGAGCGAACGCCTCGCGAAGCAGATCCTGTCCGACACCAGGCTCCCGTTGACCGTCGCCCAGGTGACCGCCGGCATCACGGCCACGAGCGATCCGAACACCGTCCTGCTCGGCGCGACGGTCACCGACACGAACCCGCAACGCTCGCTGACCGTCGCCACGGCGATCGCGAACGACCTCGGGCCGATGGTCGCCGGCCTCGAGGACACGTCGCATGCCGGCGGGACCCAGGTCGCGCTGACCGTCATCTCGGGTCCGACGCTCGACCCTCGACCGGTCTCACCGAGCAAGACGCTCAACCTCGGCATCGGCATCCTCGTCGGTCTCACGCTCGGCGCGGGTCTCGCGATCGCGCGCCAGCTCGCCGACACCACCGTGCGGTCGGGGAGCGCCCTGCAGCAGGTCGCCTCGGTGCCGGTGCTCGCGCTCGTCGCTCTCGAGGCGAAGTCACGGCGCAAGCGGATGCCGCTGGCTGCCGCCGTGAGCTCGCCCCGGGCGGAGGCATACAGGCGGCTCAGGACGAACCTCACGTTCAGCAACGTCGACAGCCGGATGCAGGTCATCGTGGTGACCTCGTCGCTGAGCGGTGAGGGGAAGTCGACCACCGCGGGCAATCTCGCGATGGTCCTGGCGGAAGCAGGAAGGCCTGTCCTCCTGCTCGAGGCGGACCTCCGGCGTCCGAGCCTGGGTGCCTACCTCGGGGTGGAGTCGAGCGTCGGTCTGACGAACGTCCTCGCCGGCCAGGTCGACGCCGACGACGTCATCCAGACCTGGGGAGCCGACGGTCTGCACATCCTCGCGAGCGGGACGATCCCTCCGAATCCCTCCGAGCTCCTCGGTAGCGACCGCATGCGCACGCTGATGACGTCACTGCGGGGACGCTTCGACGTGATCGTCGTGGACACACCTCCGCTCCTCCCCGTGACGGATGCGGCGATCGTCGCCACCCAGGCAGACGGGGTCGTCCTCGTCGCCCGTCACGCCACGACCCACCGCGACGACGTCGCCGCCGCGGTCGACGTGCTTCGGGCGGTGGAGGCCAAGCTTGTCGGGACGGTGCTCAACATGACCCCGGAGAAGGCTTCCTCGCGTGACGGCTACCACTCGTACGCGACAAGCGCCGAGAGCCACCCGCCGGTCCGTGCCGCGCGCCGGTGGACCCGCAGAAGCGCGCACGAGCGCGAGCTCGCTCGGTGACAGCAGTGCGAGGCTCTGGGCGGCGAGCCGCTCTCCCGCTGGGCAGGACTCCTCGCGCACGGCTTCGCTCACGCGCGACCGGGCGGAGGTGACCGGTGCCGCTTGCCGCATGGATCGCAGTCTGTGCCGTCGCGTCATTCGCGCTGCGCAGGCACACGGCCGTCGCGATCGTGCTGATCCTCGCGCTGCGCGTCCTCGTGCCGTCCGTCGCTTCTGCCGTCGTCGTGGGACGCGCCCCGAGCAGCCTGGCGTTCCACCCGGCGGTCTGGCTGATCGGCACGACCCTGGTGATTACCGTCCTCTCGCACGGCGCCGCACTGGTCCGTACAGTCGCCCAGCACGTGTTCCTGGTCCTGACTCTCGTGCTCGTGGTCACGGTCGCCGTGCTGACGACGAAGACCAGCATCGCCGGGAGCGGTGTCGTCCTTCTCATCGACCAGGTGGCGGCCCCCGTCGGCCTCTTCCTCCTGATCGTGACGACATGCCGTGCCGATCGACGGGCGTTCACGACGTTGCGGAACGCCCTCCTCGGCCTGGCCGCCATGTCGGCCGGGCTCGCGATCGCGCAATGGCTGACAAACAGCGTCATCTTCTACGGCACGTACTACGCCACCGACTACTGGTTCCTCTATCGAGGTTTCGACAGGTGGATGGCGACACTCGACCACCCGCTCACGCTGTCGTTCTTCCTGTGCATCGCCGCGCCGTTGACCGTGGGGATCGCCAGCACCTGGTGGCGGATCACGCTGCTCACCCTCAGCACCATGGCGGTCGTGATCACCCAGTCGAGGACCGGGGTCATCGTGATCGGCCTGACGATCGTCTACGTCATCCTCCGTTCTCGTGCAAGCGCGCTCGCCAAGGCAGCGATGTACGCCGTCCTCACGATCGGCACATTCGTTCTCGTCGCCAGCCCCGTGGCAGCGGGAATCGTCGGTCGCTTCCAGAACGACACCGGATCGTCAGAAGCTCGTGCTGCCGCGTACCAGTTCTTCTTCGACCACTGGACGCAGTACTTCTTCACCGGGGGTGGCGTCACCTCGAGCTACCGGATCGCGCAGGCCGCGGGGCTAGGGACGAGTCTCGAGAGCTCGTTCCTCATGTACTCGGTCGACATCGGGATCGTCTTCGCGACGCTCTACTTCGGGTCCCAGCTCGTCATCGTCCTGCGCGGTCCGGGCAGATCGGCGGTACCCGGCTTGGCGGTCGCATCGGTCATCGCCCTCGTCCTTCCGCATACCTACAGCGCACTCGCCGCAGCCTCGGCAGTCGGGGCCCTGCTCTGGACGGTGCTGGGGCTCGTGGTGGCGTCCTACGACATCTCGCATCTGCCGACACCTCCCGAGCTCGGTCAGGCACCCGGGACGAAGCACGAGCTCGCACTCGCCACCTGACGACTCGGGTCAGGCGTCCCGTGCTCGCATGTGCGTTCGACCCGGGTGTGCGGCCGACCCGCATGTGCGGCCTGGCTCGGGTGCGGGTCGTGCCCGGGGCTGGGTGAGCCTCGGGCACGACGGGGTCGGTCTGGGGTGTGGGTGTCAGGGTGCGGTGCTGGTGCCGGAGTCGTGGCGCACGGTGACGGGGGCACCGGTGTCGTCGTAGACGTCGCCGGTGGTGGTGGCGGTCGTGTCGGGGGTCATCAGGATCGTGAACCACTGGCTGACGCCGTTCATCGGAACGTTGCGCATGTCGTGGGCGAACCGGTTGTCGTTGACCTGACCGAAGGTCGTGGCCCCCCACGTGCCGGTGGTCAGCTTGATCGGGATGTAGGACCCGGTGATCCAGTTGTGGTCGATCCTCGACCCGGTCACCGGGGCCACGTTCGGGGTCACGATCACCCCGAACCCGGCCTGCGGGTAGGGGTAGCTCTGGGTCCCCACACTCGTGGACAGGTACGCGTCCAGCTCGTTGCCCACGACCTGGATGTTCGACCCGCCCTGGATCTGGATCGCGTCGTTGTGCGTCTGGTTGTCCGGGTGGTTGGGATCCGGTGAGAAGTAGGACAGGTCGTGCACCCACGACGAGGCGATCGTCACGTTCGCCGCCGGACCGCTCGTGTTGTACACCCCGAACCCGTCGACCACGCCATAGGTGTTGACCCGCGTCGCGGTGAAGTCATGACCGAGCACCCCGTCCACCCACACCGACGGGTAGTCCGGTGCCAACGTCACGTCCTGGATCACCGCATTGACCACCCCCGCACCCGTGCAGTTGATCAACCCCGTGTTGAACGACCCCGGCCCGCTGCCCCGCACCCGCGAGTTCTTGATCGTCACATTCGCCGCCTTGATCGTCACGAACCCGAACACGTCCAACGAATCGATCACCGTCCCCGGCGTCGTGATCACCAGATCACCGTGATACGCCGTCAACACCGTCCCCACCGGCACCCCCGTCGACACACCCGACGGACGCACACCGGCCGAAGCGGACGACGACGCGACCGGCGTCGCGGCCGTCGAACCACCATGTCCGAGCATGTACTCGCTGCTCGCGATGATCCCTCCGATCACCTGTTCGATCCTCGACCCATGCTGGATCGCACCCACCCAGGTTGCCTGACCACTCGGGTCGATGTGGCGACCGAGGAGGTGGACGTAGTCCCCGTCGATGACGGCGCTGAGGTGCTCGGTGGAGTAGAGGAAGCCGCTCGCGACGCCGGCTCGGCTGAGGCCTCGCTTGAGCTGACCTGTCCAGAAGCTGATCTCCTGAGATGCCGCCGCGCGTCCGAGAACATTTCGATAGAGCTGTGCGACCCACGTCGCGTCGGTCCCGCCGGCGCGCGCGTAATACTCGGCCGAACCGACAAAGCCGGCTTCCATCGACTGCACCGCAAGTCCTCGGTTCATGGACGCGAGCCAGCTCTGGAGCCCTGCGGCGTCGGGCGCGCGGTTCAGGTACGTGCGGTAGGAGTCCACGATCAACCCCGAACGGTATTCGGCGCTTGACGTGATGGCGTTTGCGACGGCAATCCTGGGCGTTCCCGCATTGATGCTCTGCGTCCAGGTCGCAAGACCGCTCGGGTCCGGAGCACGGTTGAAGAGGTCCCGGTAGACGCTCGTCACGTACTGCTGAGTGGCGGTCAGCGTTACGGTCGTGGCGACGTCCGAAACGCTGAGCCCGGCCGACGGGGCGACGGGGAACGCCGAGGCGACCGAGGTCGACATCCCGACCGTCGCGACGACCACCGCGCAGGTGAGGGCGATTCGGGCATTCCGGGATACAGTTCTCAGGTCGCACATGGGGGACAAAACAACCTCCGTCATTCGGTAGCCTGGCGAACCGCATGGGTCCCATGGCTTTGCGTCACTGCCTTGCGGCAGATTTGCTCTTTCGTGGCTGGCCCAATGATACAAATGGGCGACCAGGTACATATAGGACTGTGTCGCACGTCACTAAGAACTCGCCGTGAGGCCGGGCGATTCTTCACAATCCGGACATCTTGAAGGCCGAAAAGAAGCACAGTTCTGCGCAATTCCACCGTTCACGGGTCCCGATCGGGCTAGTCGGATCGGTCACGCGAGGGACGAAGAGCCCGGCGAGTCACTCCTGTGCTCGCCGGCGACCCGCTGGTAGCCTTCGCGCTGCATGCTTCCTGTGCTCCGAAGGGAGGCCGCATCTCGTGGCTGACGCTCGACCTGTGGTCGTGGTGTGGAAGTCGAGCTGGTTGCCCGGGTCGCAGACCTTCGTCGCGAATCAGGTCGGAGCGATGCGACGCTGGCGTCCACTACTCCTCGGTGTGCGGCGTGTGCCGGACGGGTTGCCTGTCGCTCCGGATCGTGCCCCGTTCGGTGCCGGTCGCCTCGGGCGTGGGATCCATCGCCTGAGCGCCGCCACGGGGTACCTCGGCGTCTACGACGGCGTGATCCGGTCGTCCGGGGCCACGGTCGTTCACGCGCACTTCGGGACCAGTGCGGTCGGTGTGCTCCCTGTCGCTCGACGTCATGGCCTGCCCCTGGTCGTCACGTTCCACGGCTACGACGTCACGAGCGAAGCACGCCGGACCGATCCGGCCGGAGGGCGATACCGCGCACGACTCCAGGAGGTCTTTACCTACGCCGATACCCTGATCGCCGTCTCCGACTACGTCGCCGACAGGCTGGTCTCTCTCGGGGCGCCGGCGGGCAAGATCCGGGTCCAGTTCATCGGGATCCCGACAGCGGGGCCGGAACCCGCCCCGCTGTCGTCGCGGCGCGGCATCGTGTTCGTCGGGCGCATCGTCGAACGCAAAGGTGTTGCGGACCTCCTCGACGCGGTTGCGGCCCTCCCCCCGGAGCTACGTTCGGTTCCTGTCACGGTCGTCGGCGACGGTCCGCTGCGGCTGCATCTCCAGGCCGCGTCCACGAGTGCAGGACTCGACGTCACCTGGCGAGGCTTCCTCACGCCGGCTCGCGTGGCCGAGGTGCTCCGCGAGAACGCGATCTTCTGCGCGCCGTCGAGCACGGCGGCCAGCGGGGACGCCGAGGCCTTCGGCATGGTGCACCTCGAGGCGGCACTGCAAGGCCTGCCCGTCGTCGCGTATGCACACGGCGGAGTGCCCCAGGCAGTTGCGGACGGCGTGACCGGTCTTCTGGCACCCGAGAAGGACGTCGCTGCTCTCTCCGAGCACCTGCGGACGCTCCTGACGAACCCCGGCCTCGCGTCAACGCTCGGAGCCCACGGGCGCGAGCGCGTGCTGAGCGACTTCGACATCGTGGCTCGTACGGCAGAGCTCGAGGACATCTACGCGTCGGCGGCCGCACGAGCGCGGTAGACCGACGCCGCACGACCGACCCCTGCCCGCTCGTGCGTCCGGACACGGGTCGCTGCGCCCGAGGGGCGACCGACGGACGTCACGACGTGCGTCGGTACTCCAGGTACACGTATCCGAACGCGCCGGCGAGGAGTCCCGCGCCACGAGCCAACGTCCGCAGCCCACGCGCGCGCTGCCCGACACCGGCCCCGAGCACCCCCGCGACGAACCGCGCTGCGCCGCCCGCGAGTCGAACCGCTCCGGTCACCAGGCACTCGACCCGTACGCGCGCACGGCCCCGTCGGCCCGCGGCGATCTCGAGCGAGGTCCGTGCCCAGGAGTTGCCCGATCTGAACGCCTTCTGAAGAACCCAGCGGCGAGTGAGCCGGGACACCGGCACCACGTCCACCACAGGCGCCTCGTCGCACCACAGCATCCGCTCTCCGGAGGCGACGAGCCGGCGGGTGAACAGCGTGTCGGAGCCGCCCGACAGTCCGAACTTCTCGTCGAACTCCAGTCGCTCGCGCCGCACGACGGCAAGGTCCAGAAGCAGGTTGTTCGTCGCAGCCGCCTCGATCGCCGTCCCCGTGGCCATACGACGACGATCGAAGAACCTGCCTGCGGAGATCCACCGCTCCGGCTCGGCCGCGTACTCCGAGATGACGGGTCCGACGACGGCGGCCGGTCGCTCACGTCGGTAGAGTCCGAGCATCGTGGCCAGCCACGTCTCGGACGGCCGTTCGTCGTCGTCGATGAAGAGAAGGACCTCGCGATCGACCGACTCGGCGAGCGCACGGTTACGTGCGGCGGAGATCCCCGGTCGCGGCTCGTGCACGTATCTGATCAGTGGGTCGCCGATGAGTCCGACCGTCGCTTCGCCGCTCCCCTGCGGGTCGTTGTCGACGACGAGGATCTCGATCTCCCCGCCGAGCCCGGACGCCTGCGCGACCAGGGCAGGCAGCAGGACGCGAAGGTCGTCCGGGCGCTTGTAGGTGAGCACTGCGATCACGACGCGATCGCCGTCAGTCCGGGAGTCCGCCATCCAGCATCTCCTCAGAGGTCGGTCGATGCAGCCGTGGTACCCACGAAGTCTCTCCTTCGCATGCCGATCATGCCGCCTCGGAGACCGCGCCGCCGTGCGCGGCCGCTCCACCGCGCCGCCGCACGAGCCCCATCACTCGGCGCCACGCGCGCGCCGACGCCTCGCGATGCACGAACCGGAGAACGCCGAGCGCGACGGTCGCGTACATGACCGTGCCGACAGCCACCGTCACGACAGGCGAAAGGCCGAGCCGGGTCACGGCCAGGTAGGCTGCCGCCGCCCAGAGTGCTGCATGGATCGACGGCCAGACGACTCCCAGCTGATCGCGCGTCGTCACCCCCGCGATCCTCCGCTGGACGGCCAGCAGCACCGGTGTGAGGGCAAACCCCGCCGACGTGTAGCCGAGCGCGACGCCGAACACTCCGAAGTGAAGTCCGATCACGATGCCTCCGACCTGGACGGTCGTCGCAAACAGCTCGTAACGGACGAGGAGGCGTACGCGCCCGCTCGCCTTGATCAGCGGGCCCGACACGTACATGACGGTTTCGCGCGCACCAGCGACCGCGAGCACGCTGAGCAACGGCGCGGCCGGTAACCACTCGGCTCCGAGCACGATCCTGATGACCTCGTGCGACGCGACCGCCAAGAGCGTCATCAGAGGGATCGTCACGATCGCGAGCATCTCCATCGCTCTGAGGAGACTGTCACCGAGGAGCTCGCGCCGGCTCGCCTGCCGGGAGAACACCGGGAACATGACACGCGAGACGGTCTGGCCGATCATCTGGACGGGGATCACGAGCACGCGGTACGCCATGGCGTAGTACGAGAGCGCGACGACTCCCAGCACCCGACCCACGAGGATGTTGTCGATGTTCCGCGAGAAGTAGGCGATCCCGTTCGTGGCCATCACCCGGCTGCCGTACGGGACGAGCACGCGCAGCTCGCCGAGGCGCAGGTTCGGCACAGGACCGCGGGCAGACCACAGGAGAACCGTCGCGATCACGACGTCCGCCCCGATGACCTGGAACACGACAGACGTGGGTCCGGCCCCTGCGAGGGCCGCCGCGACGCCGAGCACCGACCCCACGGCTGATCCCGCCACGTCGGCGACCGCGATCGCGCGGAAGGTGAGGTGCCGCGCCTGCATCGCCCGAGGTGCGATCGCGAGCGACTTCACGATCAGACCCGCACCGAGGAGGTGCAGGATCGGCATCAGCTGCGGTACGGAGAAGAATGCGGCCACCCACGGCGCGGACACCCAGGTCGCTGCTGCCAGCACGACGCCTGATGCGATGTTCAGAGACGCCGCTGCACCCGGAGCCCAGCCTGAGAGGGTCGGCCGCTGGATCAGTGCCGATGCGAGGCCCTGGTCCATGAGCAGGGCGGTCAGTGTGATGTAGATCGTGGCTGCGCCGATGACTCCGTAGCTGTCCGGTCCGAGCACCCGGGCAAGCACGACGCTTGTGACGAACTGGAACATCTGCCGCCCGACTACCGCGAACGAGTTCCACCTGAACGCGGAGGCGGCTGTCCCTTGGCCCGGACGAGTGGCTCCCGCGCTCCGTCCCGGGACCGGATGCCCGTGCTCACCCACGCGAGGCGTCCCGCATCGTGTTGACGACTGCGAGGAGCGTGCTGCGGTAGCGCGCCGGCGAGTGTCGCTCGTCCGCGAGCACGGCGTCCTCGATCGCTTGCGTACGCACCGTCGACCATGCGTCCCGGATCCCCAGCACGGCGTCGGCCAGTGCGCGCGCGTCGCCGGGAGTCACGAAGCGAACACACGCATATCCCCCGGCCGCCTCGCGAAGACCGCTCGTCGCGCTGACCACGAGGGGGCGGGCCGCCAGAACGGCCTCGACCGCGGTGTTGCCGAACGGCTCGTCCACACGGGACGGCACGAGTGCGACGTCGCTCTCCGCCAAGAACCGCCAGACGTCGGTCCGGAACCCCCGGAAGCGGACGACGTCGGCAGCCCCCGCCGCGCGCGCCGCCTCGCGCAGCTCCGCCTCGTACCACTCGTAGCCGGGGAACACGTCGCCGACGATGTCGAGGGTCACGGAACAGCCTTCGGCGACGAGCAGGACCGCGGCCGCGACGGCGAGGTCCACACCCTTCCGGGGCGACAGCCGTCCGACGTAGAGCAGCCTGAGCGGTCCGTCGACCGAGCCACGCGGTGGCACGGGCTTCTCGGGTCCGACGACCCCGTTGTACAGCACGGTCGACCGGGTGGCGAGAGCCGGCACGGCACGGGTGAGGACCGACAGGCTGAACTCGCTGTTGACCAGGATGCGGTCGGCTGCGAGGAGAGGCGCAGCGAGGAGCGTCCGCACGAGCGTCCGGGCCGAGCCCTCCGCCTCGTGCACATGGACGAGCACCTGGCACCGGAACAGCCGTCCGAGCACGCTCCAGAGCGGGATCGTCACGGTGCTGACGTACACGAGCGTCGGGCGGACGGCTCGGATCAGCCGCGTTCCGTGCCACACACCGCGACACCCGTCAAGGCCCAGGCGGACCAGGCCGAGAGGTCGGAGAGCGCTCTTCCTCAGCACCGGGGTCGGGACGATCGCGACCCGCGCGCCGCGCGCCTCGAGCTCGCGGACGAGCGGTCCCCGCTCCGGCAACGCCGCGACCACGCGCCAGCCGGCGCCCACGTACGCGGACACGCTTTCGAGGAGGACCCGGTCCGAGCCGTAGAGCTCCGCCCCCGGGTGGGCGACGAGGACGGTCGTTCCTCGATCGCCCACCCGGCGACGTCTGCTCATCAACCAGTCACACCCTTCGTCGCCAGGAAGTCGTCGAAGCCGAACACGACCGGAAGGCTCGTGGAGCTGCCGGAGATGTAGGTCACGATACCCACGGTCCCCGGACCTTGGAGTGCGGCCGTGCTGTCGGTCGTCGTGAGCTGCCACGTCGTCGGCTCCGTCGTCCCGTCCAGCCAGACGCGCGCGCGAACCGTCGTCGGGGACGTGCCGGTCAGCTGGAGCCGGACATGGAGCCCGCTACCGGCGAGGTAGGTGAGCCCCGGGACCGTCCCCGAGACCAGTGTGGTCTCAGCGCCGGCCGACACCCGCGTCAGGTAGAGCATCACCGAGCCGTTCGCGGCGACCTTCACCTTCGCGCGGTAGTCGTCGCCGGTCGAGGTGTGACGCCCGACGAGCGAGAGGTACTGGCCGCCGCCGTTGGCGATCGTCGCGGAGGACATCGTGACGGTGACATCCGTCTCGTCGGACGAGACCCCGTCGAGGAAGGCTGCTAGGCCGGACCCCGCCCGTGTCACGGTCATGACGCCGGTGCCACCCGCGACGGAGAAGCCCGACGCCGTCCCGGACGTCGTCCATGTACCTCCGGTGTCCGCCGCGCCCCACCCGGCGGTGACGGACCGCGTGAAGGTGTCGGCCGCGATCGTGACGGGCCCGACCGGCGCGGTGACCGTCACGCTATGACTGACCGTGCCCGTCGCTCCCTGGTTGTCGGTGACCGTCAGCGTCACCGTGTAGGTGCCCGCCGCCGCGTAGGTGTGCGACGCCGTCGCGCCCGTACCCGACGCACCGTCACCGAAGGTCCACGCGTACGACGCCACGGTGCCGTCCGGGTCCGACGACCCACTGCCGTCCAGCGCCACACCCAGGTCCGTCACCGCCGACGTGAACGCCGCCGTCGGAGGCTGGTTCGGACCCGGCGGAGCGGTGACGGTCACGCTATGGCTGACCGTGCCCGTCGCTCCCTGGTTGTCGGTG
>DATKTF010000204.1:0-3692 GCA_035531255.1 Cellulomonadaceae bacterium | reverse complement strand
GGCCTTGCCCTGGAGCAGCGCGATGAGCAGCACGAGCACGACGAGCCGCTCGACGCTCCCGGACGCGACGGCGAACGCCGTCGCCGCGAGCAGCAGACCCGTGTAGATCGGGTGGCGCACGTACCGGTAGAGCCCACCGGTGCGCAGCTCGGCGTGCTGGTTCGGCAGCGGGGTCGCCGTCAGGCCTCGCCCGAGCGACGTCGCGCCGAGCCCCATGATCCCGACGCCGGCGACGACGAGCACCGCGCACGCGACCTGGAGCGCGACCGGCACCCCCCAGCCACCACCGCCGGGGATCAGGACGAGCAGCCCGATGAGACCGAACTGTGCCGTGACGAGGTAGCGCGCGACCACGACGTCCTCGTGCGGGTGCATCGGCGATCCCCTCGATCCGGGTGGCGTGTGCGTGCCGCTGATGGTAGGCCTCGGAGATGTCACCCCCCTGAGCCGTGAGGCACGCCACACCCATACCCCGCCCGGTATGGGACGGTTGTCCCCCGGCTTCGAGCGGTCGCTCTCGTACCGTCGAGAGCATCATCCACGAGGACAGGAATCCCCATCATGAAGATCGTCGTCGTCGGCGGCGTCGCAGCCGGCATGTCGATTGCGGCCCGGGCGCGTCGCCTGGACGAGTTCGCCGACATCGTCGTGTTCGAGCGCGGGCACCACGTCTCGTTCGCCAACTGCGGTCTGCCGTACCACATCGGTGAGGTGATCACCGAGCGCAGCCGCCTCATGCTGCAGACCCCCGAGAGCCTGCACGAGTCCCTGGACATCGACGTGCGCGTCGGCGTCGAGGTGCTGAGCATCGACCGCGCCGCCAAGACCGTCCGCGCCCGCGACCTCGACTCCGGCGAGGAGTACGACGAGCCGTACGACACGCTCGCTCTCGCCCCCGGCGCCCACCCGGTCCGCCCGAACCTCCCCGGGATCGACCTGCCTCAGATCCACGTGCTGCGGCGCATCGGCGACATGGACCTCATCAAGGCGGCCGTGGACGGTGACGGCAGCAAGAAGCGCACCGGCGGCATCCGGCACGCCGTCGTGATCGGCGCCGGGTACGTCGGCCTCGAGATGGCGGAGAACCTGCACGAGCGCGGCGTCGAGGTCGAGATCGTCGAGATGGCGGACCAGATCATGCCGCCGCTCGACCGCGAGCTCACCACCACGATGGAGAACTACCTCGAGGCGCACGGCATCCCGCTGCACCTCAAGACGGCGGCTGCCGCGTTCACCCAGCGCCCCGACGGTCGCGTCCGCGTCGAGCTCCGCGACAACACGTCGATCGACACCGACCTGGTCGTGATGGCGGCCGGGGTGCGACCGAGCACCGAGCTCGCCGTCGCGGCCGGGCTCGAGATCGGGCCGCGCGGCGGCATCACGGTCGACACGCACATGCGGACGTCCGACCCGGACATCTACGCGGCGGGCGACGCCGTCGAGGTCGCCCACACGATCCTCCCGGACACCTGGCTGATCCCGCTCGCCGGCCCGGCCAACCGCCAGGGCCGTGTCGCCGCCGAGAACATGTGCGGACGCGACACGGTGTTCGACTCCACGCAGGGCACGTCGGTCGTCAAGGTCTTCGACATGGTCGCGGGCGGCACCGGCGCCTCCGAGAAGCAGCTCGTGGCGGCCGGGGTGCCGTACATGGCGGTCCAGACGCACCCGCACGGTCACGCCGGCTACTACCCGGGCACCGCGATGATGCACGTCAAGGTCCTCTACGCGCCCGACACCGGCAAGATCCTCGGCGCCCAGATCGCCGGGTTCGACGGTGTCGACAAGCGGCTCGACGTGCTCGCCACGGCCCTGCGCGCCGGCATGACCGTGTACGACCTCGAGAACCTCGAGCTCTCCTACGCGCCGCCGTTCGGTTCCGCGAAGGACCCGGTCAACATGGTCGGCTTCGTCGCCGCCAACACGCTGCGCGGCGACCTCCAGCTGTGGCACGCGGGCGACTACCCCGAGGCCACCGACGGCGCCCGGATCATCGACGTCCGCGGCCCGGACGAGTTCGGCATCTGGCACCTGCCCGGTGCGGAGAACGTGCCGCTCAAGGAGCTCCGCCGGCTGCAGGCCGACTGGGACCGGTCCACCCCGATCCGGCTCTACTGCGCCGTCGGGTTCCGCAGCTACCTCGCCTACCGGATCCTCGTCCAGCGCGGCTTCACCGACGTCAAGACCCTCTCCGGGGGCATGGCGACCTTCCGGGCGTACCACGACGTCGCACCGAGCGAGATCGACGCCCCGATCCCGGTGATCTCCTACGCCGAGACCACGTCCCGGCCGTCCGGTTCCGCCGAGGCGACCGGCGTGCTCGTCGACCTCGACTGCACCGGTCTGGCCTGCCCCGGCCCGATCATGAAGCTGCAGGAGAACATCAAGCCGCTCCAGCCGGGCGACGAGATCCTCGCGCACGTGTCCGACTCCGGGTTCCGGCTCGACGCCCCGGCGTGGGCCGCGCGCAACGGTCACACGATCGTGTCGCTGACCCCCGAGGGACCGGGCTACGCCGCCCGGATCCGCAAGGGCGGGGCGGCGGTCAACCCCTACGGCCAGATCCCCGCCGCAGCGGCACGCCTCAAGGACAAGAAGTCGTTCGTGGTGTTCTCCGGTGAGATGGACAAGGTGCTGGCGGCGTTCATCATCGCCAACGGTGCCGTCGCGATGGGCGACGAGGTCTCGATGTTCTTCACCTTCTGGGGGCTGAACGCGCTGCGTCGCGACAACCCGCCGGCCCGGCCGAAGTCCCCGACGGACCGGATGTTCGAGGCGATGATGCCGTCCGGTGCGGACGACCTCAAGCTCTCGAACCTCAACATGCTCGGCGGCGGGACCGCCCTCATGAAGAAGATCATGCGGGACAACAAGGTGCCGAGCCTGCCGGAGCTCATCGTCTCCGCGCAGAAGGCAGGCGTCCGGCTCGTCGCGTGCACCATGACGATGGACCTGCTCGGGATCGCTCCCGGGGACCTCATGGACGGCGTCGAGATGGGTGGCGTCGCGACCTTCCTCGGCGACACGAACGAGTCGAACGGGGCGTTCTTCATCTGACACGACCGTGACCGCGCACCGATCCGGGCGTCCCCGGTCGCAGGAGGTCGTCCCTCAGGAGAGCTGGGGGGCGACCTCCTGCGCCACGAGCGCCAGGTGGTCCAGGTCCGCGAGGTCGAGCACCTGCAGGTAGACCCGCTGGACCCCGTCCGCCGCGAGCGCACCGAGGCGATCGACGACCTCGCCGACGGTGCCCGCCACGCCGTTGCGCCGCACCTCGGACGGCTCGCGCCCGATCGCACCGGCGCGGCGCGCCACCTCGGCGTCGTCCGACCCCGCGCACAGCACGAGTGCCACCGAGTACACGAGTTCCGCTGGCGGCCGACCGATCTCCTCGCACGCCGTGCGCACCCGGCCGAACAGCATCGGGACGTCCTCGATCGGCGGGAACGACGCGTTGTACTCGGCACCGAACCGGGCCGCGAGCGCCGGGGTGCGCCGCGGCCCCCGCCCGCCGACGATCACCGGGACCCCCGCGCGCGCAGGGTCGAGCGGGCTGCGCTGCACCGGCTTGGGCAGCGCCGGGGAGTCGATCAGCGTGTAGTGCTCGCCACGGTGCTCGAACCGCTCACCGACCGGGGTGCCCCACAGCCCGGTGACGATCTCGAGCTGCTCGGTGAGCAGGCCGAACCGCT
>DATKTF010000203.1:0-2573 GCA_035531255.1 Cellulomonadaceae bacterium | reverse complement strand
CGCCTCGACGTCGAGGCTCTCGCGACGTTGCTCGCCCCGGTGTACGACGACGCCGGGCTGAGCCCGACGACAGACCTGTCGCAGGATCTCGAGATCGTGACCCGTCAGGGCGCGACGCACCGTTACGTCGTCGCGATCAACCACACCGATCAGCCGGCCGACGTCCCGGTACCCGGGACCGACCTCCTCACCGGCGAGAGCAGCACGGCCTCGTTCACCGTCGCGGCGGGGGCGGTACGCGTCGTGCGCGCGGTCTGACGAGATCGAGCAGGTCGTTCCCGCACGTCGGGGCGGACCCGCACCGCGACCGCGGTCGACCTGCGCCGTCGTCGGTCCGAGCTCGGCTCAGTACAGCGGGCTCGAGTCGTCGAGGTCGACGGCGAACCAGACGGTCTTGCCGGAGTCGTCGACGATCACACCCCACTCGGACGACAGCATGTCGACGAACCCCACGCCACGCCCCCCGGTGGCGTCGACGTCGACGTCCTGGACCACGGGTAGCGCCATGCTCTCGTCACGGACCTCGACCCGGAGGGCTCGCGCGGTCCGCATCGCCCGGATCTCGACGGTGCCGTCCTCCGGACCGTGCGTCACCGCGTTGGTCAGCAGCTCGGAGGTCAGCAGCTCGACGACGCGCCGCGGGGCGTCCTCGTCGGCGAGCACGTCGGCAGGGCTCTGGGAACGCTGCTCGAAGACCGACATGACCCAGCTGCGGCCGGTCGGCACGGAGGACGGGTGTGCTGTCAGTCGCAGCGACATCACCCTGCCACCTCTTCCGCGTACGCGCCTGACCTCATGGTCGACGATCATCCAGTGCGGGGCCGTCTCGCACACGCCGACGCGCGGACGGGCGGTCACACTCGATGAGAGCGTTCACCTCCAGGATGATGACGCGATCTCGGCGACGAGTTTTCTCGCTCGTCCACGGCGCACGGAGCAGCCCGACCGGACGAGGCGCGGGCGGGCGGAGCGGCCCACCGGGTCAGCCCACGGGTGTCATGTCCAGCGCGCTCTCGGCGACCGCGATCACGGACCAGGTCCGCCCCGTCCCGTCGGACAGCGCGTAGGCCGGAGCCAGTACCACCGAACCGTCGGTCTGCCGGACCGATGCCAGGCCGAGCCGGGCGCCCGTGATGGTCACGTGCTGCACCGGCCACGACAGGCGGGCCCCGGGTGCGGGAGCAGCAGGGAGGGTCGGCGTCCCACCCGAGCCCGTGTCACCGGGCGTTGTCGCCACCGCTGTGGGCGCTGCCGCACCTCCCGTCCCGATCGCGGGAGCGACGGGCGCGACGAGACTCGACGAGGCGCTCTCCGGCACCGCGACCCCGACGCCGCCCACCGCGGAGTAGACCCCGACCTGGTTGGCGTCGAACCGCGCGTCACCGAGTCGGGTGACGGCCTCCTGCGGGCTGACGACGGGATAGGTCCCGAGGGTGACCATCGGCGCGAGCTGGCCCCAGACGCTCTGCACCCCGCGATCCGTCAGCGTCACGTTCCAGGCCTGACCCGTCCGCTGACCGTCGACGACGGACCACGCGCTGACCGACGCGATCGTCGCGGTGCCCGTCTCGTTCGCCTGGTACTCGAAGGCCTGGGGGTCGAGCCCGGCGGCGGCGATCAGCGCCGTCGTCCGCGCGATCGCGTCGGCGCCCGACGGAGCAGGTCCGCGCGACGACCCGACGCACACCTGCGGCGCGACGGTCGGCATCGGGCCGGTCGCACCCGCCACCTCTCCTGGCGAGCTCGCGGAGCCCTTGACGACCCCGCCCGTGCACGCATACGGGTCGTTCGTCGGGTCGCTGTACGAGAGGTCGACGGTCGCGTCGGGCTGCAGCTGGAGGTGGGGCCCGGTCCCGTCCGCCGCGCCGACGGTCCACGCGCCGGACGCGAGCTCGGGGGTTCCCGACATCCCGAGAGCGGCCGCCATCGCCGCGGCCTTCTCGCGGGAGAACGCGGCGGCGGAGTCGTAGGTCCACGCCGTCGCGGAGCCGGGCGCGGCCGTCAACCCCTCGGAGCTGAACACCGTGCGGGTCGTCCCGAAGCCGTACGGAGCAAGCCGGGCCGACGAGTCCGCCGCGCCGACGCCCGAGCTCGCGCCGGCCCGCGGTGCCGCGCCCGCCGCGGCCTCCGGGGCGGCGAGCGAGATCGCCGGGGCGGCGGGCGTCGTCGCCCCGGTGTGGCGACCGAGCGCGAACGCACCGGAGCCGATCACCGCGACACCCGCCACCGCTGCCGCGACCGGCAACCACCGTGCGGGTCGACGTGACCGTCCCGCCGCGTGGAGAGCGGTGACCGTCGCGCCGCCGTCGGCAACGATCCGGGCATGGACCGCCGCCTCGATCGCGGCCACGTCGACCTCGATCCCCGCAGCGGGGTCTGCGGCCTGCAGGCGGCCGACGGGGTCGTCGTGCGCGCTGCCGTCGGGGGGGAGCTGGGTGTTCACGGCGACCTCCAGGACGCTGTGGCCGACCAGGACGGGCCGACCGGGACGGAGCTCACGGCGAGCCGTCCGAGAACGACCTCAGGACCCGCCGAGGTGCTGCTGCCTCGTATGTGTGCCGCGCGGTCCGTGC
>DATKTF010000202.1:0-2522 GCA_035531255.1 Cellulomonadaceae bacterium | reverse complement strand
GATCCGGCGGCGCGCTCCGCTTCGGGCGCACGGGTGGGTCCGGCCATTCTCCGGTGCCGCGGATGCCGGTCGGTGCGGCGACGCGCGGAGCGCAGCCGGCCGTCGACGGAGCCGTCTCGATCGAGCGCGGTCGCCGGGTCGGTCCTGCGAATTCCCGTGGTGACCGGGGAGGGTTGTCCGCCATGCTGGCCGGATGACGATCATCCTGAGGCGCGAAGAGGAGCGTGACCACCGGCCGGTCGAGGGAATGACCCGCGAGGCGTTCTGGGGCCAGAGCGGCCCGCGCTGCGACGAGCACCTGCTCGTCCACCGGCTGCGCGGGGCGGGCTGCTTCGTCCCCGAGCTCGATGTCGTGGCCGAGCTCGACGGCACCGTCGTCGGGCATGTCGTCTGGTCGCACGCCACGGTGGTCGGAGACGGCATCACGCACCCGGTCCTGACGTTCGGGCCGCTGTCCGTCGACCCCTCGTACCAGGGGCGAGGAGTAGGCGACACCCTGATGCGGCACACGCTCGCCGAGGCTGCACGGCTCGGGCATCGTGCGGTCGTGTTCTACGGCCATCCCGACCACTACCCGCGGTTCGGGTTCCGGCCGGGTGCCGAGGCCGGGATCACGGCTCCGGGCGGAGCGACGTTCGACGCGCTGATGGCCATGCCGCTCGTCCTCGGCGGGTTGGACGGGGTGCGCGGAGAGTTCCACGAGGACCCCGCGTTCCACCTCGAGCTGGCCGAGGTCGAGGAGTTCGACGCCACCTTCCCACCCAAGGAGCCCGCTGCGCGGACGGCTCTGGGCGCGATCGAGGGCCGCGTGCCGGGTGCGGTGGTCGAGGCTCTGCTGGCGCACGGCCTCACCGAGCTCGAGCAGCTGTTCCGGTTCAGCAGCGCCGAGGCGGCCGCGTGGGACGGGGTGGGCGCCGCCGGTGCGGTCGCGCTGCGCGCCGCGGTGCGCCCGCACGGCATCCGTTGGGGCGCGCCGGATCCGGGCGGGGTGCGAGCCGGGTAGGTCTCCCGGCGCGCTCGTCCCGCCACGTCGCCACGTCGATGCGCCCGTCATCGAGCGAAACGGTGAGATCTGGTTGATGACGCGCGTGGCGATTGCGACGGTCTCCTCGCATCCGGGCCGGACGTCTGCGACGCCGACGTCGACCTTCCCGATGTCGAACGCGGTCCGTCCTGCCGAGCACGAGCGCTCGATGGGTTGATGGCAATGTTTGCCATCGCGGGCTATCGTCGTGTCGTGAGCACGATGAACATCTCGCTGCCGGACAGCCTCAAGGCCTTCGTCGATGAGCAGGTGACGGGGGCCGGGTACGGGTCGAGCAGTGAGTACGTCCGCGAGCTGATTCGTCGCGACCGTGATCGGCTCCGCCTGCGGGGGCTGCTCCTGGAGGGCGCCGAGTCGGCTCCGGCGGCGCCGGTGACGGCCGCTTACTTCGAGTTGCTGCGTGAGGGCGTGCGCGCCGGCGGCTCACCGGCGACTGCGTGAGCCCCCGGCCGGTCGTCCCTCGAGAGCGTGCGAGGCGGGACGTCGACGAGGCGATCGCCTTCTACCTGTCGCAGGGAGCCGCGGACGCCGCCATCGGGTTCATCGACGCTCTCGAGAAGGCCTTCGACACCGTAGGGGCCCACCCGGCGATCGGCGCGTCCCGCTGGGGTGACGAGCTCGAGCTGCCGGGCCTGCGCAGCTGGCCGCTGGCCGAGTACCCGTTTGCCGTGTTCTACGTCGAGCGTCCCGATCACGTGGACGTCTGGCGCGTGCTCCACATGCGGCGAGACCTCCCCGCATCCCTGGGAGAAGCCGCGACCGACTGACTCCTTGTTGGTCACGGGAGAGCCAGAGGCCCGCACGGCCGAACTCAGCGCGCGCGTCGACGGAGACCCCCGCGGCGGACGACGACGGAAGATCGGCACCATCCCACCTGAAGCGATCGGTTCCACGTCGTCACCCGTGTGTGACGGATCAGACCTCTCTCCCGTACCCGAAGACGTGCAGGCTGACGACGTCGATCTCGCGTCGCGTGTCGCCGAGCGCCGAGCGGTACGGATCACCTAGACGGTCGGCAGTGTGTCGACGGCTGCGGCTCGGTCCTCGGGTCCTTGGTCCAGTCGGAACGGCGGGTAGACGTCGGTCATCAGGCTCACGTAGCCCGTGACCCGGTACACCCACCGGTTGAGTCCGACCACGAGGTCGTACAGGTGCCGGGGGTAGGTGCCACGGACGGCGAGTAGCACGGCCGCGACCAGCACCAGGATGCCGATCAGCCCGATCTGCCCCTGGTACCGGGTGCCCTGGGCGGTCTCGTAGCCGACCTGCGGGCCGGTCAGCAGGCCGATGACGACGTACTGGGGAAGCGCGAGCAGCCACCACTTGACGAGCACGAGCCCGCGGGACAACCGCTCGGGGTACTCCACCGAGAAAGAGGCGGGGTAGTCCGGCATCTCGGCGAGCGTGAAGGGCGGGTAGACGTCGGTGGCCAGGGCGCTGTACGCGTAGTAACTCACCCGCCACGACCATCGCAGCA
>DATKTF010000201.1:0-4798 GCA_035531255.1 Cellulomonadaceae bacterium | reverse complement strand
CTCACGCGCGCGAGGGCCCTGCCGCAGAAGCTCTTCGTGGTGCACGAGTTCAGCGTGGGGATGGTGCCCGGCATCGACCGGCTCGACACCTCGCACGACGAGCTCGCCGTGCTGATCCATGTGGACGGCCAGGGCTCGCAGCCGGCCAAGGCCGGGACGTGGGCGACGCTCCGTGCGTCCGCCCCGCAGGTCCGGTGGTGGGGGTGGAAGAACTTCGTCGACGAGGACCACCCGATGCTCGACCCGACGCAGACCTACCAGGTGCAACCGACTCCTGACCTGGTGACCTACCAGTAACCCGTGCCGTCGAGCGCGCCGGAACAGCCGCGCCGCCCATGAAGTTGAACTATCAACTACTATGGTGGAGAACCGACACGAAGGGCACCTCGATGACCACGACGCGCGACCTCATCGCCGCAGAGACCTCGATGGACGCGGTCAGCCTGCTGGTGGCCGACCTCGACGGCATGACCGCGTACTACCGCGACGTGATCGCGCTCGACGTGCTGGACACCGAGGCGCCGTCGGAGCAGCCCGGCACGGGACGCACCGACGCGAGCGTGGTGCTCGGTCGTCACGGGGTCCCGATCGTCGTGCTGCGACACGCCCCCGACCTGCCGCGGGCCGGCCGTGGGCAGGCCGGGCTCTTCCACACCGCGATCCTGTTCGACGATCACGCGGGCCTCGCGGCCGCGGTCGCCTCCGTCGCGACGAAGGCCCCGGGCTCGTACGTCGGCAGCGCGGACCACCTCGTCTCTCTCGCGTTCTACTTCACCGACCCCGAGGGGAACGGCATCGAGCTCTACTGGGACAGGGTGCGGAGCGAGTGGCAGTGGGACGGCTCCCGACCCCGGATGGCCACGCTGCCGCTCGACCCGAACGCCTTCCTCGGTGACCACCTCACCGACGCCGGTCTCGAGCGTCCCGGCACCGGGAACGCGGGCGTCGGTCACGTGCACCTGCAGGTCGGTGACGTGGGGCTCGCCCGCTCGTTCTACGTCGATGCGCTCGGCTTCGAGGTCACCGGCCTGATGCACGGCGCGCTGTTCGTCGCCGCGGGCGGGTACCACCACCACATGGCCATGAACACCTGGAACAGCGCAGGCGCCGGACCCCGTGCCTCCTCGCTCGGTCTCGGCGAGGTCGCGATCCTCGTACCGGCGCGGGACGACCTCGGCGCGCTCGCCGAGCGGCTCACCCATCACGGTGTCCCCGTGCGCGACGACGGCGCCGCTCTCGCGTTCGAGGACCCGTGGCGCAACCTGATCCGGGTCTCCGCCGATCGCTGACGCGACGCGCCGGGCGCGCGCGGGCCCCGCGGTGACGGGACCGGTCACGTGCCTAGACTCGAGAGATCGACCAGAGGAGTGACCATGGCCGCACGCATCCGCATCGGTGTCCAGATCCAGCCGCAGCACGCCGACTACGCCCAGATCCGAGCCGCCGTGGCGGCCGCTGAGGACGCCGGCGTCGACGTGATCTTCAACTGGGACCACTTCTTCCCGTTGTACGGCGATCCCGACGGCAAGCACTTCGAGTGCTGGACGATGCTCGGCGCGTGGGCCGAGCAGACGAGCCGGGTCGAGATCGGCGCCCTCGTCACCTGCAACTCGTACCGCAACCCCGAGCTCCTCGCGGACATGGCGCGGACCGTCGACCACATCTCGGGTGGCCGGCTGATCCTCGGGATCGGTGCCGGGTGGTTCGAGAAGGACTACGACCAGTTCGGTTACGAGTTCGGGACCGCGGGGTCGCGGATCGCCGACCTCGCGCAGGCGCTGCCCCGGATCAAGGCGCGATGGGCCATGTCCAACCCGGCACCCACCCGGCAGATCCCGATCCTCGTCGGCGGTGGCGGCGAACGGAAGACGCTCCGTGTCGTCGCGGAGCACGCCGACGCGTGGCACAGCTTCGGTGACCTCGCGACGCTGACGCGCAAGAGCGCGATCCTCGACGAGCACGGGGCAGTCGTCGGTCGCGACACGAGCGTGGTCGAGCGGTCGGTCGCGGTGTCGGCACCCCCGTCCGAGGTCGCCGGCGATCTCGTCGCCGCCGGTGTCACGCTGTTCACGATCGGCATCGGCGGGCCGGACTACGACCTCTCCCTGGTCAGGCAGTGGGTCGCCTGGCGAGACGCGCCACGCTGACCGGTCGCGCGGTGAGCGAGAAGATCCGGCTCGGACTCCGTCGCGCGCGGCGCTGGCTCCCGCTGGTCCTCGCCGCGGCGCTCGTCTCGCTCGTCTTCGGCGTCACCACGGCGTCGGCCGACCTCAGCCTGGGCCCGCACGAGGCGACGTACCAGGTCACGACGGACAGCACGGTCACGGTGGACCTCGGTCCGCTCGGCACCCTCGAGATCGACTCACCGCTGCCGCTGTTCCTCGGTGCACGGGTGATCGTGCACGAGATCCCGTCGAGCGTCACCCAGGTCGGCAGCGCGCGCACCCTCGAGGCGCTGAGCTCGGACCTGCAGAGCTACCTGCAGTTCTTCGCGAGACCCCAGGCGACGGTCGCGGCGGCTGCGAGCGCGCTCGTCGTCGACGCGCTCTGGCGGTCCGCCATGGCGTTCACGACGCTGCTGACCGTCTGGTTCGCGCTGGGTGCGCTGCTCGGCCGTGTCCGGCGCACCGAGCTGGCGCGCGCGGTGTCGGTGCATCGACGCGAGCTCGTCGCAGGTGGCGCGGTGGTGCTGCTCGTGCTCGTGGCGGGGACCGCGAGCGGTGTGAGCCGTTCCCGGACCGACGTCGACGCCACGCCGACATCGGTGTTCGACGGCACGCCGTTGCAGGGGGCGCGGGTGACCGGCCGCCTCGGTGGCGTGATCGACACCTACGGGAGCTACGCCGTCGCGGCCTATCGCCAGAACGAGGCCTTCTATGCCGGGGCCGACCGCGCGATGGTCGCCGCCTGGGCTGCCCGGGCCCAGGAGATCGCCGGCACGCACGGGGACTCGCCCGCGGTCGAGGCACCTGCCAAGGACGCACCCGTCGTGATGCTCGTGGTCAGCGACCTGCACTGCAACGTCGGCATGGCGCCGCTCATCCACGACGCGGCGACGCTCTCCGGCGCGAACGTGATCCTCAACGCCGGAGACTCGACGATGGACGGCACGGCGGTCGAGAAGTACTGCATCGACACGTTCGCCTCGGCCGCACCGAAGGACGTGCCGACGGTGGTCTCCGGCGGCAACCACGACTCGGAGGAGACCGCCGCGCAGGAGCGTGCGGCCGGGATGGTCGTCCTGTCCGGAGACGTCGTGACGGTCAAGGGCGTCCGGGTCCTCGGCGACAGCGATCCGAACGCGACGCGCGTGGGCGTGGGTACCTCGGCGGTGAGCGAGTCGTCCGCGCAGGAGGGGCAGCGGCTCGCGGACGTCGCCTGTGGCGAGAAGGACGGCGTCGACCTCCTGCTGATCCACACGCCGACGGTCGGGAACCAGGCGCTCGAGCAGGGGTGCGTCCCTGCGCAGGTCTCGGGCCACCTGCACATGCGGTACGGCCCGCTGCAGGTCGGCGACGGCATCCGCTACATCAGCGCAAGCACCGCCGGGGCCGTCAGCGGGCAGCCGACCGTCGGCCCGTTGCACGGGACCGCCGAGCTGACCGTGCTGCGGTTCGACCCGGCGACCAGGGGGTTCCTGGACTACCAGGTGATCCAGGTGCACAAGGACGGCACGGCGACGGTGGGGTACCGGTTCACCTGGCCGTCGACCCGTGGTCTTCCCGGAGTCCTCTCCGAGCTCCTTGCTCCTCGGCCGACGGCCGTCGTGGCGCCGTCGACGGGTCCGACGACCGATCCGGGCACCGGAGCCGGCTCGGCGGTGCCGACGGTCCCGGCAGGTGAGTGACCTCACCGGTACCGACGGGTCGCGTCCCGGCGCGGATCGTCGCCGCTCCGCCGCGCACCGCTAGCTGAAGATCTCGCCGGGCAGGTCGGCCGACCACTCGGCGCGCCCGTCGTGCCGCAGTCGCACGTACGACACGCCGAACTCCGCGGCGAGGAGCTCCGGCGCCGTGAAGAACAGGGCCGTGGCGACGCCGTCGGCCACCATCGCCGTGGGGGCGAGTGCCCAGGTCGCGAGGACGTCGTGGGTGGGGAGCCCCGTGCGTCCGTCGAGGACGTGGTGCAGGCCGGGCGCCCAGGTGCGCCGGTTCGGGGCGGACGCGCACAGCGCTACGTCCCGGAGAGCGATGACGCCGACGGCCAGCCGCGGGTCGCGCGGATCTTCGAGGGCGACCCGGACCGCGTCGTCGCCGTGGTGGCGCAGGTCGCCGCCGGCGTCGATCAGGTGGTCGGCCACCCCGGCGTGCGCGAGGACGTCGGCGACGAGGTCGACCAGGTAGCCCTTGCCGGCAGCGCCGACGTCCAGCAGCACCGGTACCGAGGTCGTGAGGCGTTCGCCGTCCCACTCGAGGACGTCGTCCCACGCCGGGACGACGGTCGGCCGCCCGGTGGGGCGCAACGAGTAGGTCGCGTCGTAGCCCAGGTCGGTGAGAGCGCCTCCGACCAGCGGTGTGACGGCGCCGCCCGTGGCCAGGTACAGCCGGTGGTACAGGTCGAGCAGCGGCGGCGCATCCGGTGGAAGCAACCAGGATCCCGCGGCCCGGGCGATCGTGCTCACGAGGGAGTCGGATCGGAACCGCGAGTACGTCCGGTCGAACGCCTCGATCCGGGCCGCGACGGCGGTCCGGACGTCGAGGCCGAGCGGAGCCGGCGTGGTGATCTCCCAGCGCGTGCCGATCGCGTCGAAGACGAGGTCAGCCACCGGCCTCGGCCTTGATCTTCGCCAGGGCGTCGG
>DATKTF010000200.1:0-4732 GCA_035531255.1 Cellulomonadaceae bacterium | reverse complement strand
GAAAGGTAGCATCTTCCGTCGAGGTGGAGGCCTCTCCGTCGGGACCTGTGTCCGCTCTCTCACCTGACCTGAGGTGAGACGATGGCGGCACCCGCACAGCCACCCTCTTCGGAAGGCCAGGACAGAAGGCCGATGACGACGACCGTCCTGCACAGCTCGGTGCTCGAGACGCTCGGTCAGGAGATCGTCGCGGGAGACCTCCCGGCGGGCGCAGTCGTCACGCTCGACCAGCTCCAGGTGAGGTTCCACGTCTCGCGGACCGTCACGCGCGAGTGCATGCGGATCCTCGAGTCGATGAACCTGGTGCAGTCACGCCGCCGCGTCGGGATCGTCGTGCGACCCTCGTCCGAGTGGACGGTGCTCGACTCGCGCGTGATCCGGTGGCGGCTCGACGGACCCGGTCGCGGTGCTCAGCTGCGCGACCTCACCGAGCTCCGCATCGCGATCGAGCCTGCGGCCGCGTCGGGTGCGGCGCGGCGAGCGACTCCTGAGCAGAGGGCTGCCCTGTCGGAGCTGGCCGGTCGGCTCCGAGCCCTTGGCGAGGCGGGACGACTCGCCGAGTTCCTCGAGGTCGACATCGCGTTCCACAGCCTGCTCCTCCGGGCGAGCGGCAACAGCATGTTCGGTGCCCTCGAGGACTTCGTCGCCGAGGTCCTCGCCGGCCGCACGCACCACGGCCTGATGCCCGACCACCCGGTCCCGGCGGCCCTCGACGCGCACGAGGGCGTCGCCCTCGCGGTGCAGGGCGGCGACCCGGCGGCCGCGGAGCGGTGGATGCGTGAGCTCGTCACCGAGGTCCGCACCGCGCTCGTCGACCCTGGCGGCGACACCGCACCCTGACGGGGCTCGGCGGACCGGGACGACCGTGTCGGTCAGGCGGGAGCGGTCTCGCCGGCGGACATCGTGTCGTCGGCAGCCTCGGCAGCCTCGGCAGCCTCGGCAGCCACGGCGCTGCCGAGGAGCTCGGCGGTACCGGCACGCAACGTCCGCAACGACACCAGCGTCGCCAGGACGGCGAACACGGCGGAGCCGACGACCACCAGGAACCCGCCGTGCGAACCGCGTTCGTCGATCAGGTTGCCCGCGATCGAGGACCCGACCGACACCCCGAGGCCGAGCGCCGTGCCGATCCAGGTCAAGCCCTCGGTCAGGCGCTCCGCACCGACGAACTGCTGAACCAGGCCGTTGCCGTTGATGATCGTCGGCGCGATCGAGAATCCGGTCACGAACATCACGGCGGCCAACGCCGGCAGGCTCGCGACCACGAAGAACAGCGAGACCCCGACGGCGAGGAGCGCCACGCCCAGGGCGAACCGCTTCCACAGGGGTGACAACCAGTGCCGCAGCCCGTAGCCGAGGCCCGAGATCATCGACCCGAGGGCGAAGACCGCCAGGATCATCCCGGCCGAGGACTTGCTCCCCTGCTCCTGGGCGAATGCCACCGTCGCGACGTCGGTCGCGCCGAAGATCGACCCCATCCCGATGAAGACCAGGACGACGACGGCCATCCCTGGTGACCGCAGCACGCTGCCGTGACGCACGCCGTGCCTGAGCGCACGTGTCGGCGGCTGCGTCCGGTGCTGCGCCAGGAACCAGTACCCGCCACCGATCATCGCGACGATCGGGACGACGAGCCCGGCCACCGGTCGCACGCCGGTCGCGAGGTACGTGGCGAGCACGGGGCCGACGATGAAGACGAGCTCGTCGAGCGCAGACTCGAGCGAGTAGGCCGTGTGGATCTGACGAGGGTCGTCGAGCAGGTGCGACCACCGCGCTCGCACGAGCGCGCCGAAGGAGCCGATCGTCGCGCCGGTGACCGCGGCAGCGGCGTACAACGCCACCGATGGTGCATGTACGAGAGCGCTGACCACGAGTCCGACCAGCCCGATCGCGGAGACCGCGATCGCAGGGCGCATCACGCGATCCTGGCCGATCCGGTCGACGAGCCGCGCGAGCTGCGGCGAGGCGACGGCCTGGGTGACGACGTAGAGAGCCGAGACGCGACCAGCCAAGCCGTATGAGCCGTACAGCGACGACACCATCAGCACGATGCCGATGCCCACCATGGAGATGGGGAGCCGGGCGATCACACCTGCGGACGAGAATGCCAGTGCGCCCGGCCGTGACAGGACCTCACGGTAGGGCGTGAACACCCGCCCAGTCTCTCACCCTGTCGTGACCCGGCTCACCCCAGGGCGTCGGACACGACCTGCTTGGCGGCCTCCTGGACCTCGGTCAGGTGGTCCGCCCCGAGGAACGACTCGGCGTAGATCTTGTAGACGTTCTCCGTCCCGGACGGTCGAGCCGCGAACCAGGCGTTCGCGGTGGTGACCTTGAGGCCGCCGATCGACTCGCCGTTCCCCGGCGCGGTGGTGAGCTTGGCGGTGATGGCCTCGCCCGCGAGCGACGTCGCCGTCACCTGCTCCGGCGAGAGGCGGCCGAGGGTCGCCTTCTGCTCGAGGGTCGCCGGCGCGTCGACGCGCGCGTACCAGGACGCGCCGAACTCGGCCACGAGCTGGGCGTGCCGTTGCGACGGTGACGTCCCGGTGGTCGCGAGGATCTCCGAGGCGAGCAGCGCGAGGATCAGCCCGTCCTTGTCGGTGGTCCACACGCGACCGTCGGTGCGGAGGAACGACGCGCCCGCCAACTCCTCGCCACCGAACCCGACCGACCCGTCGAGCAGCCCGGGGACGAACCACTTGAAGCCGACCGGTACCTCGAGGAGCCGCCGACCGATCCGTGCCGCGACCCGGTCGATCAGGGACGACGAGACCAGGGTCTTGCCGATCGCGGCACCGTCGGGCCAGCCGGGGCGTGCGCCGGAGTACAGGTAGTCGATCGCGACGGCCAGGTAGTGGTTGGGGTTCATCAGCCCCGCGTCCGGCGTGACGATGCCGTGGCGGTCGGAGTCCGCGTCGTTCCCCGTCGCGATGTCGTACGGCGCGGCGGTCCCGTCGGCGCCCGGCCTCATCGCGTGCACGAGCGAGGCCATCGCCGACGGCGACGAGCAGTCCATCCGGATCTTGCCGTCCCAGTCGAGCGTCATGAACGCCCAGCGCGGGTCGACCGTGGGGTTGACGACCGTGAGGTCGAGGCCGTGCCGTTCGGCGATGGCCGCCCAGTACTCGACGGAGGCGCCGCCGAGCGGGTCGGCGCCGATCCGGACCCCGGCCGACCGGATCGCGTCGAGGTCCACGACGGACGGGAGGTCGTCGACGTAGGCCGTGAGGAAGTCGTGCCGGAGTGTCGTGCCGGCCGCCAGCGCCGTGTCGAGCGGCACGCGCCGGACCTGCCCGACGCCGGTGCGCAGGAGCTCGTTCGCCCGGTCGGCGATCCATCCCGTCGCCTCGGAGCCCGCGGGCCCGCCGTGCGGAGGGTTGTACTTGAAGCCGCCGTCCCGGGGCGGGTTGTGCGACGGCGTGACGACGATCCCGTCCGCCAGTCCCGTGCCACTGCCGCCGGTGCGGACGCCGGCCGCCGTCGTCGCGCCGTTGTGCAGCAGGATCGCGTGGGAGACCGCGGGTGTCGGGGTGAACGAGTCGCGCGCATCGATGTGAACCTCGACGCCGGCCGCGGCGAGCACCTCGAGGGCCGTCTGCCACGCCGGCAACGAAAGGGCGTGCGTGTCGCGGCCGATGAAGAGCGGGCCGTCCGTCCCCTGGCTGCGCCGGTACTCGATGATCGCGGCGGTGATCGCGACGATGTGCGCCTCGTTGAACGCGGAGTCGAGGCTCGAGCCCCGATGGCCGGACGTGCCGAAGACGACGCGCTGCGACGGGTCGTCGAGGTCCGGCGAGAGGTCGTAGTACGCGCCGATCACGGCGTCGACGTCGATCAGGTCAGAAGGCTGGGCGGGGGTGCCGGCGCGCGGGTCCATGCCGCGATCCTTCCATCGCGACCTGCGACACGCACAGGGCCGCCCGCACTCTCGTGAGTCGGTGCACGTCGTCCCACCCTCGTACCGACCTCGTACCGACCTCGTACCGACCTCGTACCGACCCCGACCCGACCCTGTGCCCGGCCCGGATCGCCGCTCTGTCCACCCTGTGGACGGTGACGCCCGCGCCCTGGACGCCGGCGCGTGACGCCGTCATAGGCTTGCCTCATGTTCTCGTCCCCGGTGCGCACCGTCCTGGTGAGCGAGCTCGACCCGGCCGCGCCGATCGCGCCCGGGGTCACCCTGCTCGACGTCCGCGAGCAGGACGAGTGGGACGCCGGTCACGCGCCTGGAGCGTGGCACATCCCCTTCGGCGAGCTCCCGCGGCGAGTCTCGGAGCTCCCCGTCGACGGGCGCGTCCTGGTGGTCTGCCGGTCGGGCAGCCGTTCCGCGCGCGCGACGGCCTGGCTCGCGCAGGTCGGGTACGACGCCGCGAACCTCGACGGGGGCATGGTCGCGTGGGCGGGCGCCGGTCTGCCGGTGGTCTGACCCCGTCGGCACGGTCCGCCACGTCGGAAGGGCAGGCGAGGTCGGGAGGGTCGATGGTGTCGTCGAGCACCGGACTCGCGCCGGCGCGCACCGAGGGGCACGGGAACCGGTAGCCTCGCTGCCCATGGCCACCATCTCCGAGTTCGTGCTGCGCCCGTTCGAGGGGCTCCCGAGCGAGCCCGACTGGGTCGCGATGCGCGAGGTCGTCCCCGCCGCGACCGCTCCGGCCCGCACCACCGCCGAGCACGGCGCACGGGACGTCCTGATCACGACGGTCCTGCCGATGGGATGGCCCGCGCTGCACCG
>DATKTF010000199.1:0-2807 GCA_035531255.1 Cellulomonadaceae bacterium | reverse complement strand
TCACCGCGGACTGGCAGCAGAACTTCGACGACGTCTTCGGCGCCGACCGTCGGGTGCCCGATCCCGCATCGACCTACGTGTGCAAGCCCTCGGCGACAGACCCGACGGTCGCCCCGGACGGCGACGAGAACGTGTTCATCCTGGTCCCGGTCCCGGCAGACGTCAGCATCGGGCGCGGTGGCATCGACGGTCGAGGCGACCCGGCCGTCGAGAAGGCAGCCGACGCCGCGATCGACCAGCTCGCGTCGTGGGCCGGGATCCCCGCCCTCCGGTCCCGCATCGTCGTGCGCCGCACCGTCGGACCGGGCGACTTCGCCGCAGACCTCCACGCGTGGTCGGGCGGGGCGCTCGGACCCGCGCACACGTGGCGCCAGAGCGCGATGCTGCGGGGACGGAACGCGTCACGCCACATCGACGGACTGCTCTACGCGGGCAGCAGCACGATCCCGGGCATCGGTCTGCCGATGTGCCTGATCAGCGCCGAGGTGATGGTCAAGCGCCTCGCGTCGGACCGGTCGACGGAACCGTTGGCGGCGCCGCTGTGATCCGCGGGCTGTACCTGGGCGCTCTGGTCGTGTCGCTCGCATCCATGGCCGTGATGGATCGCCGGTGGCGGCTGTTCCTGTGGGCCGACGCATGGCGCGGGGCGATCGTGCTGGTCACCGGCGTCGTCCTGTTCCTGTCCTGGGACGCGGCGGCGATCCGGCTCGGGTTCTTCGAGCGAGGTCACGGTCAGGCGCTCGTCGGCGTGGAGATCGCCCCGCACCTGCCCCTCGAGGAGCTGTTCTTCGTGACGTTCTTGAGCTACCTGACGATGGTCGGCCACGCGCTCGTCCGCCGCGTGCTCGACCGGCGCGCTGCGCGGCTGGCGGTTGGCTCTGACCACGGAATCGGCGACGGGCGCGGTCACGAGTCCGATCACCGGCCCGATCACCAGTCCCGTCACCGGTCCGGTCACGAGGTCGCGCGATGAGCTACCTCGGTCTCGACGCGATCTTCGTCGTGGTGGCCGCCGTCGTCGTCATCGTCGCGGTGCGCCCGGGTCTGACGGGCCGACGCCGCTCGGCGTCCGGTCCCACTCTCGTGGATCGACGATGGTGGCTGGCGACTGCCCTCACCGCCGCGGGACTGATGATCCTCACCGCCGTCTTCGACACGATGATGATCGCCGCCGACCTCTTCCGGTACGACGCGTCGGCGCTCATCGGCGTCCGGATCGGCCTGACGCCCGTCGAGGACCTGGCGTGGCCGCTCGTCGCGTCGGTGCTGCTGCCGGCGCTGTGGGAACTTCTCGGTCGCGCCCGCCGCGCCGACGGGGCGCAGTCGGTCGTCCGCCGGGCGACCGAGGCAACGACGCACCCGGAGGGGAACCCGTGACCGTCGACACCGCCCGCCCACAGGCGGCCGCAGCGCTCCGTCAGGTGATCGGCTCGTCCCGACCGATCAGCTGGATCAACACCGCGTACCCGTTCGCCGCCGCGTACCTGATGGTCGCCGGACATGTCGACCTGACGCTCGTGGTCGGGACGGTGTACTTCCTGGTCCCGTACAACCTGCTCATGTACGGGATCAACGACGTCTTCGATTACGAGTCGGACCTGCGGAACCCGCGCAAGGGTGGCATCGAGGGCGTCGTGCTGAGCAGGCGCTGGCACCGGCTGACGCTGTGGTCCGCCGGTCTCTCCAACGTCCCGTTCCTCGTCTACCTGCTCGTCGTCGGCTCTGCGGCCGCGCGGCTCACGCTGGTGATCTCCGTTCTGGCCGTCGTGGCGTACTCAGCGCCGCGACTGCGGTTCAAGGAACGCCCGGTGGTCGACTCGCTCACGTCGAGCACGCACTTCGTCAGCCCGGCCGTGTTCGGGCTCGCCGTCGCGGGAGGCCGGGCGTCGGTCGCCGTGGTCGCCACGTTCCTGGCGTTCTTCCTGTGGGGCGTCGCCTCCCAGGCCTTCGGCGCCGTCCAGGACGTCGCCGCCGACCGTGCCGCGTCGATCGCGTCGATCGCGACCTGGTTGGGCGCTCGCCGAACCGTGCGGTTCGCGATGACCGGTTACGGACTCTCGGCCGTCGCGATGCTCGGCGCCGGGTGGCCCGGCGGGCTCGCGGCCGTGATCCCTCTCGGCTACCTCGCGAGCGTCGCACCGTTCCGCGACCTGACGGACGACGGCTGCGAGGAGGCCAACCGCGGCTGGCGGCGGTTCCTGTGGCTCAACCTGGTCAGCGGGTTCCTGGTCACCCAGCTGCTGATCTGGATCACGCTCCGCACGCGGTGAACGGCACGGTCGCCCACCGCACGAGGGACGAGACCTCGCCAGCCCGCGCCTGTCGTCGTACGACGACAAGGTGCTAGTGTCGCCGTACGACGACAGGACGTGAGTCGAATGACCGTGGCCCGCAACACCCGCGACGCAGGCGCAGCGATCCGCGCCGCCCGCGTGTCGCGACACCTCACCCAGGGCCGGCTCGCTGAACGCGCGGGTGTCGGGCGCCAGTGGCTGGTCGCCCTGGAGAAGGGGCACGACCGGGCCGAGCTCGCCAAGGTCACCGCGGTGATCTCCGCGTTGGGCATGACGCTCACCTTCGCCCCACCACTGCCGGCCGGTCCCGCCGGACGCACCTGGTTGACGGCCTCGGACACCGCTGAAGCGATTCGCGAGGAACTCGCGCGCGGTGACGGCGACTTCGCGCTGCGCCTGATCGGCAGGGCACTGTCCGACCTGCGGGCCCTGACCGGCCCGGACGACCTCGCCCTGTTCCTTGCCGAGCCGCCGAGCACGGGCGACCACCGGTGGGACACGCTGCTGGCGGCG
>DATKTF010000198.1:0-2830 GCA_035531255.1 Cellulomonadaceae bacterium | reverse complement strand
ATGGACGCCCCAGCAGGCGTGGGCCCCCGAGGACGCGTGGGCTCCCGAGCAGGCCTGGTCGCCGACCACCCCGACGTCGGGCGTCGCGCCACTGGCGCGGCGTGACGGGCCCGCGACCGAGGACGCCGTCGCCTCGTCGGCGGCGACGGCGCCGACGTTCTCCTCTGCCGCCCCGCTGGGCTTCGAGCCGCACCTCGACGAGGCGCGGGCCTGGAGCGCCGGTGAGCACCTCGACCCACTGAACCATCCAGCGCCCCTCGACACGGCACCTCTCACGTCGCCCGTCGCGGCACCGCTCGAGCCTGCGGCCACCACGCCGCTGCCGAGCAGGGCGCCTGCGACTCCGACGGCTCCGGACTTCGACGCCTCGACGCCGTGGACCCCCGCTCCCGCACCGACGGGCTTCCCGACGTTCGCACCGGCCCAGCAGGGGTCGATCCAGCAGGTGCCCGCTCAGCAGACGCCACCGTCCGCGACCTTCCTCGCGTCGTCGACCATCGCCTCTGCTCCTTCACCGGCTCCTTCACCGGCGCTGCCGTCGGCATCCTCGACGTCGACGCTGCCCGCGTGGCAGCAGCGTGAGGTGCCGGTCGAGCCTGCCCCGGCGTTCGGTGAGGTGGTGGGGCACCCGGCGAAGCCGATCGACACGCCCAAGCGCAAGTGGGGTCTGTTCGGGCGGAAGAAGGACGTGCAGGCGGACGCAGCACAGACCCAGCCGATCTCATCGAGCGGGCTCGAGCGGGGGTCGGCGGAGCCGTTCGGCGAGGACCTCCAGCGTCCGCAGGTGCCGGGCGTGTTCCAGCCCATCGACCAGACCCCGGAGCCTCAGGCCCCCGTGCGAGCGTCGGCGTTCGGCGCGACGGGTCAGGCTCACGTCGCTCCCCCGCAGCCGGTCTCCGCGCCCGACGGCGTGTGGCCGTCGGTCCCACGGACGGGGAGCGTGCCCTCCGGAGCGCCCGCGATGTTCACCCCGCCGCCGATCGCGCCGGTCTACACGCCTCAGATCAGCCACGAGGCACCGACGAGCTGGTCCCCGCCTGTCCCGGCCGCATCTGGTTCCCCGGAATCGCCGGCGTTCTCGTCCCCCTCGTTCGGCGACATGCGTCCGGTCCGGAACGGGGCCCTCGACGACGAGGTCGCGGCGATGCTCGCGCTGCGCTCCGACATCCAGGAGCAGGCGCTCTCCGAGCTCAGCCAGCTGTCGGCCTATCGGCCGACGACGCTGAGCAACGGTGCGACCGGTTCCGGGTCGCTGACCCGCCGGGTCCCGACCGCGATCCCGAAGGCACCGGAGATCGTCAAGCCCGACGGCGACCGTGCCGTCAATCGGGATGCTGCGCAGCTGCGTTCTCGGCTGTCCAGCTTCCAGTCCGGGACGAGCCGTGGCCGCCGTGCCACGGAGGTACCCACCGGGTCACCCGCGCCCGACGCCTCGTTCGGCGAGACGTCACCCACTCTGGGGACTCAAGATTCCGTGATCGATGACGATCATGACAACACGCCTTCGACACCGTCATGGTGACGAGCTACCTCGCAGCCGTCGGCTGCCGCCACAAGGAGGAAGAGTGACAGCGCTCAGCACAGAGGCAGCCAACTTCGGCTGGCTCCTGGACAACTTCGTCCGGACCGTGCCAGGCACTCGGCACACGCTCGTGGTGTCTGCCGACGGTCTGCTCATGGCGATGTCGGAACAGCTGGACCGCACGAGCGGTGACCAGCTGGCGGCGATCGTCTCGGGCATGTCGAGCCTGACCCGTGGCGCTTCGCGCCAGCTCCGCGCGGGTGAGGTCCGTCAGGCCATCGTCGAGATGGACAACCTTTTCCTGTTCCTCATGAGCGTCTCCAACGGCTCTGTCCTGGCGGTGGTCGCCGAGGCGAGCTGTGATGTGGGTCTGATCGGCTACGAGATGGCTATGCTCGTCTCCCGTACCGAGGCAACCCTCACGCCGCAGCTCATCACCGAGATGCGCGGCCAGCTTCCCGTCGACGGCGCGACACGATCCTCACTGGGATGAGGTAGCGATGAGTGACCACATCGAGTACGAGGCGAGGACGGTCCGTCCCTACGCCGTGACGGGTGGCCGGGTGCGGTCGTCACGGTCAGCCGACCTGCCGCTCGAGGCCTTGGTCGAGGTGATGCCGGGCGCTGTCACCAGCAGTGGTCTGACACCCGAGAAGCGGGCGATCCTGCAGCACGCCGCACACACCTACATCTCCGTCGCCGAGCTCTCCGCGATGCTGCACCTGCCTCTGGGTGTCGTGCGCATCGTGGTCTCCGACCTCGCCGACGCCAAGTACATCCGCGTGCACACCTCGACACCCGTCGAGGTCCACACGGGTCAGTCACCTGCCCTGTCCCTCAGTGTGCTGGAGAGTGTTCTCAATGGCATTTCCGCCCTCTGAAGCCGCGGTCGCCGAGCACTCGGCCACCGGAGGCGTCGCGCCCACCGTCGTCAAGATCGTCGTCGCGGGCGGCTTCGCCGTCGGCAAGACGACCTTCATCGGGTCCATCTCGGACATCGAGCCGCTGAACACCGAGGCGGCCATGACCGAGCACTCCGTCGGCGTCGACGACGCCGGTGGTGTCTCCGACCGCAAGACGACCACCACCGTCGCGATGGACTTCGGTCGCATCGCGCTGCCGGGGTCCTTGTGGCTCTACCTGTTCGGAACGCCTGGTCAGGACCGGTTCCTGTTCATGTGGGACGACCTCGTGCGCGGTGCGATCGGCGCCGTCGTCCTGGTCGACACCGACCGGCTCGACCAGTGCTTCCCGGCCGTGGACTACTTCGAGAGCCGGGGCATCCCGTTCGTCGTCGGGGTCAACTGC
>DATKTF010000197.1:0-11915 GCA_035531255.1 Cellulomonadaceae bacterium | reverse complement strand
GGGTCGATGTCCGCGATCCACTCCTCGAACCAGACCAAGCAGGTCGTCAAGACGCTGACGGACTGGACCCTCAAGGAGCCGGAGGACTGCACCGCGAGCCGACGCATCCACCTGCACTTCCTGAACCGCCCGGCCGAGGTCCTCGGGGAGGACGGGCATGTGGTCGGCATGCGGACCGAGCGCACGGTCCTGACCGGCGACGGGTCCGTGACGGGCACCGGCGAGATGCGCGACTGGCCGGTCCAGGCGGTCTACCGCGCGGTCGGGTACTTCGGGTCCCCGTTGCCCGACCTCCCGTTCGACCACGCCGCGGGGGTGATCTCCAACCGTGAAGGACGCGTCGTCGACGTCGACGGCGAGCCTCTTCCCGGTGTCTACACGACGGGCTGGATCAAGCGGGGACCGGTCGGGTTGATCGGGCACACGAAGTCCGACGCGTCGGAGACGATCGCGCACCTCGTCGAGGACCTCACCGACGCCGACGGTGCGCCGGCGCTCTCCGCGCCCGAGCGCGACCCGGGCGCGATCACGGAGTTCCTCCGGGCCCGCGGGGTCCGGCCGATCGAGTGGTCGGCGTGGGAGCTGCTGGATGCGCACGAGCGCAGCCTCGGGGTGCCGCAGGGCCGCGAGCGGATCAAGGTCGTCCCGCGCGACGAGATGGTCGCGATCGCGCTCGGAGAGACCCTGCTCGGCTGAGAGACCCTGCTCGGCCGGCCGGCGAGCGACGGTCGGGGAACCCGCCTGGCAGGATCAGCGTTGACGAGGTGAAGGTCGGCAGCGTCCAGCTCACCGCCGGTGAGCGCTGCGGTCCGCAGAGAGCGAGCACGTGATGGGTCACCAGCACTTCAACGGTCTGAAGACCGCAGCCCTGTTCGGGGTGCTCTGGGCCGTGCTCCTGGGTGTCTGGGCGGTCTTCGGGCGTGGCAGCTCGACGATGCTGCTCCTGTTCGTCGGCTTCGGTCTGGTGTCGACCGCCTACGGCTACTGGAACTCGGACAAGATCGCGATCCGGGCCATGCAGGCGCGTCCGGTCAGCGAGATCGAGTACCCGGCGATGTACCGGATCGTGCGTGAGCTGTCGACGTCCGCCCGGCAGCCGATGCCGCGGCTCTACGTCTCACCCACGGCGGCCCCGAACGCCTTCGCCACCGGCCGGAACCCCCGCAACGCGGCCGTCTGCTGCACCGAGGGGATCCTCCAGCTGCTCGACGAGCGAGAGCTCCGCGGCGTGCTCGGCCACGAGCTCATGCACGTCTACAACCGGGACATCCTGACGTCGTCGGTGGCCGCGGCCGTCGCCGGCATCATCACGTCGCTCGCGCAGTTCCTGATGTTCTTCGGTGGCGGTGGGAGCCGGGACCGGAGCGGGAACCCGCTCGCCGCGATCGGGTTCGCGCTGCTCGCCCCGGTCGCCGCGATGGTCATCCAGCTGGCGATCACGCGCACGCGTGAGTACGACGCGGACGAGGACGGGGCGAAGCTGACGGGTGACCCGCTCGCTCTCGCGTCGGCGCTGCGCAAGCTCGAGTACGGCGTCAAGCGGGCACCGCTCCCGCAGGACCAACGCCTCGTCGACGTGTCCCACCTGATGATCGCGAACCCGTTCCGGGGCGTGGGCATGGCGTCGCTGTTCCAGACGCACCCGCCGATGGCGCAGCGCATCGCACGGCTCGAGGCGATGGCAGGGCGGCCGCTCTCGTGATCGCGCGTACCGGATCGGGGCGACCGTCAGCGAACCGCTGAGTCCCGCTCGTGGACCTCAGCGGTAGTTCGTGAACTGGAGCGCGACGTCGAGGTCTGCCGCCTTGAGGAGGGCGATGACCCCCTGAAGGTCGTCGCGGGACTTCGCCGAGACCCGGAGCTCGTCGCCGGTGATCTGCGACTTCACGCCCTTGGGGCCTTCGTCGCGGATGATCTTGCCGATCTTCTTCGCGTTCTCGCTGCTCAGGCCCTCGACGATCGACCCCTCGAGCCGATACTCCTTGCCCGAGGCGCGCGGCTCACCGTCCCCTGTGTCGAAGGACTTGAGCGAGATCCCGCGCTTGATGAGCTTGGTCTGGAACACGTCGAGGATCGCCTTCACGCGCTCCTCGGAGTTCGCGATCATGACGATCTTCTCGCCGCTCCAGGCGATCGAGGCGCCGACGTTCTTGAAGTCGTAGCGCTGGACGATCTCCTTGACGGCCTGGTTGAGCGCGTTGTCGACCTCCTGGCGGTCGACCTTGCTGACGATGTCGAACGACGACTCGCTTGCCATGGTGGTGCTCCTTCGCGTGGGTGCCGCGTGGTGTCAGGTATGGGACGGTCGGGCCGGCCGTGCCGGTCGGTTCAGGCGAGGCCGAGCTGTTGCGCGTGCTGGATCGACTGCGGCGTCGCTCCGGGCCGGCCCTCGGGGATCGGCCTGACCTGGACCGCGGTGCCGTAGGCGCAGATCTCCGTCCAGGTGTCGCCCATCGAGCTGGCGTCGAAGCGGGCGGCGAGGAGTGCGTTGGCGCCGCGGGCCTCGGCCTCGGCGACGAGCCTGTTCATGACCTCACCGCGGGACTCCAGCAGGTTACGCGTCATCTCGGGCAGCTCGCCCCCGGCCAGGGACCTCAGCCCGGCCGTCAGCTGCGCTCCGATGTGGCGGCTGCGCACCGTGACACCCATCACCTCGCCCATCACGGCTGTCACCTCGTACCCGGGGATGTCGTTCGTGGTCACGATGATCATGGTGCGCTCCTCGCCGTCGGCGTGATTTCGTCCTGCGTGCTCTGGTCTGTATTCTGGCGTGGCTCCGCAGGGCTGCGCCCCTACGAGTAGCGGCAGGTTACCCGAGTGGCCAAAGGGGGCTGACTGTAAATCAGCTGGCAACGCCTACGGGGGTTCGAATCCCTCACCTGCCACCGCAGCTCCACCACGACGGGGCGTCCTCGACGAGGGCGCCCCGTCGTGCGTCCCGGTCCGGTGTGCGGATGGTCGTGGGGGGTGCGCGACGGCCATCATGAGGGCGGTGCGAGGGCTCGTGACGGGTGTCCGGACGGATTTCGCGGCCCGGCCCGCGACGTGTAACCTTGCTCGCGCTGCCCCGATAGCTCAGTCGGCAGAGCGTCTCCATGGTAAGGAGAAGGTCAAGGGTTCGATTCCCTTTCGGGGCTCTGTGGGAGATGCGGGTCGACGCGCGTGCGTCGGCCCGATCTCCGACAAGGCGGGGTAGCTCAGGTGGTTAGAGCACACGGCTCATAATCGTGGTGTCGCGGGTTCGAGTCCCGCCCCCGCTACTGCAGGTAGCACGGCGGCTTCCGGGACGGCGACGTCCGGAGGCCTGCTGACGGACGCACGGATCGACCTCCTCGGGAAGGCGCGCCCATGCCGGTGAACTCCGCGTACGCAGGACGGGAGTATCCGCCGGGACCCGTGTACGAGGTGGCACGCGAGAAGCTCCGCGAGTTCGCCGATGCCGTCGGGGCCGACCACCCCCTGCACCGGGATGCCGATGCGGCCCGCGCAGCCGGACACCCGGACGTCATCGCCCCGCCGACGTTCGCGGTCGTGATCGCCCAGCGTGCCGAGGAGCAGTACGTCGGCGACCCGGACGCCGGTGTCGACTTCAGCCGGGTGGTCCACGCGGAGGAACGGTTCTCCTACCACCGACCGATCCACGCGGGCGATCGGCTCGTCACGGTGCTGCACGTCGACTCGATCGTCGAACGCGGGGGGCTGTCGATGGTCACGACCCGCGCCGAGATCGCGACCGAGGACGGCAGCGCGGTCGCGCGGGTCGTCTCGACCCTCGCGGTCCGCGGCACGGACCCGGAGATCGGAGCATGACCGGCTCGGCGTCGCGTCTGGCGGAGCTCGCCGTCGGCGACGCCATCGGGACGCGCACGATCGAGGTCGATCGCGCGCGACTGGTGCGCTACGCCGGCGCCAGCGGTGACTTCAACCCGATCCACTGGAACGAGCGCGTCGCGGTCGAGGTCGGACTACCCGGGGTGATCGCGCACGGGATGTTCACGATGGGGGCCGTGATCGGCCTGGTCGGCGACTGGGCGGGTGACCCCGGAGCCGTGGTCGACTACCAGACGCGGTTCGCGCGCCCGGTCGTGGTGCCGGATCCCGGGTCAGCGTTCATCGAGGTGTCGGGCGTGGTCGGTTCGGTGGATGTCGAGGCGGGCACCGTTCGCGTGGACCTGGCCGTCACGTCCGGCGGGTCGCGCGTGCTCGCGAAGTGCCAGGCGGTCGTCCGTCTCGCCTGATCAGGCGTCGGGGACCGCGCGGCGCGCCGGTGGGGGACCGGTGGTCGTGCCGATCTGCAGGGTCATGCCCAGCGTCTCGGGCCCGGGCAGGTCGCCCGACATCAGCGCCTGGACGGCCCGCCCGATCACGGCGCCCTTCTCGGCCAACGGCTGGCTGACGCTCGTGAGCACGTCCGGAGCCAGCCACGGCAGGTCGAGCCCGTCGAAGCCGGCGACGGAGACGTCCTGCGGGACGCGGAGCCCGAGCTCGCGCGCGGCGAGGACGACGCCGGAGGCGAGCAGGTCGGAGTGGGCGATGATCGCCGTCGGTCTGTCCGGCCCTGCGAGCAGGGCGTGCCCGGCCGCCTTGCCGTGCTCGACGAGCGAGGCGGGCGTCTCGTAGATCGCCACCGGCGTGATCCCGGCGTCGGTCAAGCCGGCGAGACGACGCCGGGGGATCTCCCAGCGGATCTCGGCGAGGCGGGCCGAGGATGCGACCCCGCTGCGTCGCTGCCAGTCGAAGGGGAGGGAGACGATCGCGATGCGCTCGTGACCGAGGCCCAGCACGTGGCGACCCAGCTCGGCAGCACCGACGCGGTCCTCGATCCCGACCTCGGTGACGCCCTCGAGGGGTTCGCCCTCGACCGAGATGACGGGGATGCCACGCCGTCGCAGTGTCGCGAGGTTCGCGTCGTCCGCGGTGGCGCCGCAGATGAGCACGGCGACGTCCATCACGGCGGACTCGACGAGCGGGTCGAGGTGGGCCGGGGGCTCGTCGGCCGCGCCGGGGATCAGCAGGACGCCGAACCCGAGCGGCCCCAACGTGCTCGCCAGGCCGTCGAGCATCTGGATCGACACCGGGTCGCGGAACGAGCGTCGGAGCTGGTCGCCGATCAGGACGCCGACGATCCCCGAGCGCCCGCTGCGCAGCTGGCGGCCGAGGGGGTTCGGTCCGCTGTAGTCGAGAGCGACGGCGGCGGCCAGCACGCGATCCTTGGTGGTCGCGGCGATCGGGCCTGCGCCGGAGAACGCGAGCGAGGCGGTCGACACCGACACGCCGGCTGCCGCGGCGACGTCGGCGAGGGTAGGGCGGTTCGATGCCACGCTGGTCACCTCCAGGTCCTGACGATCGGGCGCCTCGACTGCCTCCGCCGGGCTCCGACGGTGCGACGGGCACTTCCCAGTTGACTCGCGGGCCAGCGTACCGCCAGCATAGGTTTCACCATCAAATCGATTCGACCTTTCCTTCTCGCACGCGCGTCGAATCGATTCGAGGATCCAGGTGGGCTCGACCGGTCGCTCGATGGACCGCGACCGTCCTGGCGCACTCGATCTCGTCACTCGTCACCGCTGGAGCCATCGTGCACACCCCGCGCGTCCACGTCACGGACGCGACCCCTTCTCCGTCGACTCGTCCGCGCCCTCTCGAGCGGCTCCTCGGACCGTCGGCGCTCGAACCGGTGTGTCCCGGAACGATCGTGTCTGAGAGGGTGGCAGCGTGCTGAGCAGCGAGCGGGGCGGTGGCGAGTCGAACGACCGCGTCGTCCGTCGCGCCGGGGTCGCGGTGTTCGTCGTCTTCCTGCTCAGCGGGGTCGACTTCGCGAGCTGGGCGTCACGCCTCCCGGCCGTCCGCGACTCCCTCGGCCTCGACCCGGCACAGGTCGGCCTCGTGCTGCTCGTCGGGGCGATCGGCTCACTGGTCTCCCTCCCGCTCTCGGGGGTGGTCGTCGATCGCATCGGGGCACGGCGCACCGTGGTGACGTTCGCTGTGCTGTGCGCGATCGGACTGCTCACGGCGTCGCTCGGCTCCGCGCTCGGCGCCATCGCCCTCGTGGTCGCCGGTCTCGTGCTCTTCGGCGTCGGGGCCGGGGTGTGGGACGCCGCGATGAACCTCGCCGGGGTCGCGGTCGAGCAGCGCCTCGGGCGGTCGATCATGCCGCGTTTCCACGCCGGCTTCTCCGTCGGGACGATGCTCGGTGCCGGCATCGGGGCCGTGGCGGCTGCCGTGCACGCCTCGGTGCTCGCCCACCTCACGATCGTGATCGTCGCGTCCACCGTGGCGGTGGCGTGGGCGGTCCGCGCCTTCCTCCCCGGTCCGCGTCCGCACCGGGCCGCGACGCCCGCGCCGGTCGACGACGCCGACGGAACGGCGCCGGCTCTGCAAGACGACACCGCGGCGCCGGTTCCCGGTGGCGGAGGCGCGGCACCCGTCGCGTCCCGACCCGGCGCTTTCGCCGGCTGGCTCGAGCCGCGCACCCTGATGATCGGGCTGATCGTCTTCGCCGCCGCTCTCACCGAGGGGTCGGCGAACGACTGGGTGTCGTTGTCGGTCGTCGACGGCTTCGGCACGACCCACGCCGGTGGCGCCTTGGCCTTCGGTCTCTTCGTGACGGCGATGACCGCGATGCGGCTGCTCGGGACGGCGTTGCTCGACCGCTTCGGACGGATCCCCGTGCTCCGTCTCGCAGCAGGCCTGGCCGTGGTCGGTCTGCTGCTCTTCGGTCTCGTCCCGAGCATGCCGATCGCCCTGGTGGGCGTCGCGCTCTGGGGGGTGGGGGCCGCTCTGGGTTTCCCGGTCGGGATGAGTGCCGCGAGCGACGACCCGGCTCGGGCTGCTGCGCGGGTGAGCGTGGTCTCCACGATCGGCTACTCCGCGTTCCTCGCAGGTCCGCCCCTGCTCGGTCTGCTCGCGAACCAGGTCGGCTACCGGCACGCGCTCCTCGTGATCGTGATCCCGGTGGTGGCCGGTCTGGCGGTCCTGCGAGCCGCGGCGCCGCTCCGGGGCCCCGGCGTCGTCGATGGCGCCGCCGCGGTGCCGGCTCGTTAGCCTGGTCGAATGACCTGCGAGATCCCCGAGCCGCTTCCCGCCGCGCCGACGACGCCCGTCCGGTTCACCGCCCCCGGTCGGGGCGCACCGTCGACGCTGGCCGAGCTGACGACGCTGCGGGTCGGCGGTCCCGTCGGACGGTACGTCGAGACGTCGTCCGAGCAGGAGCTCGTCGCGGCGATCGAGGAGGCGGACCGGGCGGGGGAGCCGCTCCTCGTGGTCGGGGGAGGGTCCAACCTGCTCGTCGCGGACGCGGGGTTCCCCGGCGTGGTCGTCCGTGACGTCCGGACGACGATCGTCGTGCCCGACGCCTCGGCGTGCGCCGGCACGACGCTCACGGTCTCCGCGGGCACCCGCTGGGACGACGTCGTCGCCTACGCGGTCGCGCAGGAGCTCGTCGGGATCGAGGCGCTGTCGGGTATCCCGGGGTCGACGGGCGCGACCCCGGTCCAGAACGTCGGCGCGTACGGCCAGGAGGTCTCCCAGACGATCGCCCTCGTCCGGGTCTGGGACCGCGAGCGGCGTGCGCACCGCACGATGTCTCTCGTCGAGCTCGGCTTCGGGTACCGGACCTCGGTGCTCAAGGCGTCGATGGCGGCGACCGGCGAGGGAGCCGAGCGGCGGTGGACCCCGACCCCCCGTCATGTCGTGCTGGACGTGACCTTCCAGCTCCGGTCCGGATCGCTCTCCGCACCGATCGCGTACGCGCAGCTCGCGAACCACCTGGGGGTCACGACGGGAGAGCGGGCTCCGCTCGCCGACGTCCGCGCCGCGGTCCTCGAGCTGCGCCGCGTCAAGGGGATGGTGCTGGACCCGACCGACCACGACACCTGGAGCGCCGGGTCGTTCTTCACCAACCCCGTGCTCGACCCTGAGCGGGCGGCGGACCTCCCCGCCGCGGCGCCGCGCTATCCGTCGGGGCCGGACCGCCTGAAGACGAGTGCGGCGTGGCTGATCGAGCACGCCGGTTTCGCGCGTGGTTTCGGGCTTCCCGGACCTGCGGCGCTCTCCACCGCGCACGCCCTCGCGATCACGAATCGCGGCGGTGCGACCGCCGAAGACGTCCTCGCGCTCGCGCGCACGGTGCGCGACGGGGTTCGGGCCGCATTCGGGGTCGACCTGGTGCCGGAACCGGTCCTGGTCGGGTGCACGGTCTGAGCACTCTCCCGAGGTGTGACCCAGATCACTCCGATCCCGGGTGATCCGGTCGTCCCGACCGACAGTCCCGGGTATGGGGGCGAGGGAGCGCGGATCCGGCGACGGCAGGTCGGCAGCGGCGAGCGTCGCTCGGCAGGCCCCGTGCGCGTGGCCTGGTCGGCGGACGTCGGCGGCGTTCGTCGCGTTCGTCGCGCTCGTCGGGAATGCCGGACCCGCGCAGGCGGCGACCGACGTCCCTGGACCGAGCCCCACGGCGAGCCCGGCGACCGTCGCCCTCGACGGCGGTGCCGTGCTGTACACGCGGGCCTCTGCGGGCGTCCTCTCGGCGAGCGACTGCGGATCCGGGCAGTTCTGCCTCTGGAGCCTCGCCAACTTCACCGGGAACATGTGGCAGTTCTCGGCCTCGGGGAACACCGTGAACCTCCCGAGCACCGCGTACCTGTCGTACCGCAACAACCGGTGGCAGGTGGCCGTCCTGCGGTCCGCGCCTGCCGGCGGCATCGGTCTGACCTCCTGCATCGCGCCGTACGGGTCGTCGAGCTACGTCGGCGGGTGGACGCGCTACTCCGCGTCGGTCTACCTTGCGCTATTCCAGACGGTCTGCTGACGGGATGACCAGGTGGATCGTGCAGCGACTCACCCCGCTCACGTCGGCGGCGCCGTGCGCGCCTAGACTCCCCCAGGACGTGACGAAGGGGCCGGGCGTGCAGGAGAAGCAGTTCGAGGCGATGTTCGCCGAGCTGTACCCCGTCGTGCTCGGCTATGCGGCCCGTCGGACGCAGTGGCACGTGGCCGAGGACGTGGCCGCCCAGGTCTTCCTCGTCGCATGGCACCGGCTGGACGTGGTGCCCGACGACGACGAGCACCGGAAGGCCTGGATCCTCGTGGTGGCACGCAACATCTTGGCGAACTCCCAGCGCGCACGATTGCGATCCGCGCGCCTCGACGTGCGGCTGCGGGCCGGCCTCGCCGCCGGCATCCCGGTGGTCGAGCTCGACCCGGCCGACCTGGTGGCCGAGCGGCTGGTCGCCGGTTCGGCGATGCGGCGGCTCGGGCCCCGCGACCAGGAGATCCTGCAGCTTGCGGCGTGGGACGGTCTCGATCTGGAGGGGCTCGCAACGGTACTGGGCTGCTCGACGGGCGCGGCCGCCATGCGCCTGCACCGCGCCCGGACGAGGCTCGAGCGACTCCTCCAGGTCGGTGGTCACCCGTCGGCACTGCGCCCCGTCGGCGAGCGCGACGGCGACGACGACGCCACGACTGACGGGAGGTGGTGACGATCGTGGACGACCTCGATCTCACGCGGCGGCTCCTCGCCGGCACCAACCCGGTGCCCGCACAGGCCCTCGACGGCGTCGCGGACCGATCGCAGGCGGTGGCGCTCCGACGCCGGCTCCTTGCCACGCGACGCGATCCGACGCTTCCCCTCGGACCGGTGCTCCGCGGCGGTCCTCTCCGCACGAACCGCTCTCGACGGAGCGCAGGCGTGGCTCTCGCGGTGGTCGCTCTGGCCGTCGCGGTCGTCCTCGTCGTGTCCCCGTGGAGCGCACCGGACACGGCGAGCGCCGAGACGCCGCCGATCCTCGGCTACGGGCTCGTCGGTGCGACACCGTTCGGCAAGGCCGAGGGCAAGCCGGCCGAGGCGACCCTCCTGCAGCTCGCCCGGGTCGCGGCGGCACGCCCGGCGGCACCCCAGCCGGGGGACGTCGCCTACGTGCGCACGGACAACTGGTTCTTCACGGCTGTGATGGACGGGAAGAAGCGGGCGACCGGGATCCGTCCGGTCTCCTCGGAGACGTGGACCGCGCCGGACGGATCAGGCGTCCGGCACGACCGGACCTCGCCGCCCCTGCGGGTGGAGGGATGGCTCCCGCCTGGTGGCCCGACCGGAACGGTCGTGTCGACCACGCTGCCCGCCGGTACGCAGGTCCAGCCGACGGCCTCGCAGCTCGCGGCGGCGGTCGGACCGAGCGGTGTTCGGACGGCCCTGCTCGACGGCATCGGGTGCGTGCCGGGCTCCTCGGACGCGGACTGCCTGCTCCAGGACATCCCCCAGGTGCACAACCAGCAGGTGGTGCCGGGAGCCGTCGACAGCGAGATGTGGCAGATGCTCGCGGCCGAGAAGGGCGTCGTCACGCTCGGGGCGGTGACCGATCGTGCCGGGCGGCCGGCGATCGCGATCACGACGTCGCTCGAGCTCGTCGCGCCGGTGCGATGCGTGCTGCTGATCGACCCGTCCGACGGCGCCCTGCTGGGGTTCGAGCAGGTCGCGATGGATCCCAAGGCCGGTTACGTCCTGGACGTCCCCGCGGTGGTGGGCTTCACCGCCTATCTCGCGTCGGGGTGGGCCACGTCGCTCCCGTCCTGACGATCGCCGACGGGAGCGGGCTCGAGCAGGGCACCGCGCACCAGGTCGGTGGTCACCCGTCGGTCAATCCGGCCGCGCGGACCGTCGGGAGGCGGTCACCGACCCGGAGCCGTTCCGCACTCACGTGGGCGACGAGCTGGCTGCGGATCTGCTCGTACGGCGGGACGCTCGCCGTGAGGTCGACCTCGATCTGGAGCGTCACGGGTACAACGCGACCTGGTCGCCGTACGGCGTGCGGCCGGTGCCCGGGTCCGCGACCCCCGGGCGACCGACCGAGGCCATCGCGCACGCCGTCATGGCGAGAGCTCCGCTGGTGGTGGTACCGATCGCGAGCTGGACAACGGCCTCCACCGGGGCGATCGCGAACATCTCAGATCCTCTCGGAGGGGCGCGGGTCGGCGAGCCAGGCGTCCACCCCGGCGAGCATCCGCGTCTTCGTCGCCTCCGACGCCGTCGATGCCCGGATGGAACCGCGTGCGAGCTCCGCGAGCTCTCGGTCGCTGAAGCCGTGGACGGTCCGCGCATCCTCGTACTGCCGGTTCAGCCGCGAGCCGAAGAGAAGCGGGTCGTCCGCCCCGAGCGCCAGCACCGCTCCGGCATCCACCAGCGCGCGCAACGGGACGTCAGCGGCAGTCGCGTAGACCCCGAGCGACACGTTCGACGCCGGGCACACCTCGAGCGCGATGCCGGCCTCGACGAGGGCGCCGAGCACGCGGGGATCCTCCGCGGACCGGACCCCGTGGCCGAGCCGGTCGGGTGCGAGCTGTGCGACGACGTCGGCCACGTGCTGCGGTCCGAGCAGCTCGCCACCGTGCGGAACCGACGCGAGGCCCGCGCGCCGCGCGATCGCGAACGCCGCAGCGAACTCGGCCGTCTCACCGCGCCGTTCGTCGTTGCTCAGACCGAATCCGACGACCTGGCCGGGGCCGTCTCCGGCGTGCGCGGCGGCGAGCCGCGCCAGGGTCCGCGCCTCCAGCGGGTGGCGCGTCCGAGATGACGCCACGATGACGCCGACCTCGATCCCGGTCGCCTCGCCTGCCCCGACCGCGGCGTCGAGCACGATCTCCAGGGCCGGGGTGATGCCACCGACGAACGGGGCGTAGGACGTCGGATCCACCTGGATCTCCAGGCGCCCGGATCCCTCGGCGGCATCGTCCTCTGCCGCCTCGGCGATGATCCGGCGCATCGCCGCCTCCGATCGCACGCAGCTGCGTGCGGCGTCGTACAGGCGCTGGAAGCGGAACCAGCCGCGCTCCGTGCCGGGGACCCGCAGCGGATCACCGTCGATCAGCGCGGAGGGGAGCCGCACTCCCCGCTCGGTAGCGAGATCGACGAGCGTCGAGAC
>DATKTF010000196.1:0-10198 GCA_035531255.1 Cellulomonadaceae bacterium | reverse complement strand
TCCCGCCGGCCACCACCACCGCCATCGCGCACTGGATCCAGAACAACGTCTTGGCGTCCTCGTAGGCGTAGAACAGGCGCTGGCACAGCGACCAGTGACCCATCGGCGCGAGGCCGATCACGAGGGCCACGACGACGTCGGACACCGGCGAGACGGCCGAGCCGTGCAGCGACGGGAACACGACACGGGTGAGCGGCATCGCGAGGACGGCGACCACAGCGGTCGCCAGCACGGTGAAGACCCCGATGATGCGTGCCGTCGACGAGAAGCTCGCACGCACCGCGGCGTGGTCCCGACGCGCCGCGTGCCCGGCCAGCGCCGTGAAGGTGGCCGTGAGGAGGGAGACCGTCACGAGCGAGTGCGGCAGCATCGAGACCAGGTAGGCGTTGCTGAACGCCGCGTTCCCGGCGACGGACGTGGATCCGGTCGCGTGCGCCGCGTCGGCGGCGGCCGTCGTCACCCGGGAGAGCAGCAAGAACCCTGCCTGCCCGACGAACACGGCCGCGAACGTCCAGCCCGCCACGTGCGCCGCGCTGCGCAGCCCGACACCGCGAACACCCCAACGGATCCGGAACTGGAACCCGAGCGACCGGAAGGGCACGGCGAGCACGGCCGCCTGGGCCGCCACGCCCAGTGTCGCGGTCCCGGCGAGCAGGGCGATGCGCCCGCCGGTCCACCAGGCGAGGTGCGACGTCGGCCCGGTCTGGGTGAACGGGCCCACGACCGCGATGAACAGCGCCAGACCGGCGATCGTCACGACGTTGTTGACGACCGGCGCCCACATGTACGGACCGAAGCTGCCCCGCGCGTTGAGCACCTGACCGAGCAGGGTGTACATGCCGTAGAAGAACACCTGCGGGATGCACCAGAACGCGAAGGCCGTGGCCAGGGTCACCGACTCGGCCCCGGCGCGGGAGAAGAGCGAGACGAACACGCCGGCCGCCAGCGTCAGCACGACGGTCAGGCCGAGGAGCACCGCGGTGCCCAGCGTCAGGATCCGGTTGACGTAGTCGTCACCGCCGCCCTTCGTGTAGGCCAGCACGACCTGGGGGACGAGCACCGCGTTGATCACGCCTGCGGCGATGAGCATCACGAGGATGTTCGGGAGAGTGTTGGCGACGTCGAACGCGTTCGCCGCGAGTCCGGCGGCGCCGATCGCCCACACGAGCATGGCGCCCCGGACCATCCCGAGAGCCCGCGAGACGGCAGTCCCTGCCGCCATCACGCCGACGTTGCGCCCGAGTCCGGCGTCGCGCCGCGGCTTCGGCCGGGCGGCCACGTGCCGCGGGGTGCCCGGCGGGCCCATCACGTGCCCGCCTGCTGGTTCGCACGCATCCGCGCGCGCCGTGCGGTCTGTCCGCGCCGCACGGTCCGCCAGAGGCCGACGACGAGGCCGAGCACCAGGAGGCCGGCGGCCACGGCCATCCCGACGTTCTCCCAGTCGGCGTGCACCCGCACCGTGAACTGGGTCGAGTCCGCCACCGGCGTGCCGTCGGTGGTGAGCAGTGAGACGTCGACGACGACGTTGCAGCTCGCGACGGCGTCGAACGGGACCCGGAAGGAGACCGTCTGGTGCGCCGGGACGGTCACCGTGGGCGCCTGGGGGACCACGAGGCAGGAGTTGCGCGGTTTGAGGCGCAGGGTGACGGTCGCGTCCTGGTCCAGCGTGTTGCGCAACGAGATCGGGACCTCGCTCGACTGGGAGATCAGCGTGACGTTGCTGCCCTTGATGATCGACAGACCGGTGCGGCGTGCGCTCAGGTTCGCGAGGAGTGTGGCCATCGCGGTGGCGCGGCCTGCGGTGTCGCTGCGCCAGCCGACGGAGAGCGGGTCGAGCACGGACTCCTGCACCCCGTCGAGCAGTGCGGCCGGGTTGTGGACGATCGACGCGAACGTCACCGTCGCTCGCTGCGCGCTCGCGATCGTCGCGACGTCGGGCGCCTGCAGCTCGCTCGGGTCCGCGACCCGTGCGGGGAGGGATGCACGCTCGACGCCCGGACCGGCGGTCGAGATCAGCTTGCTGAGCGGTTCCATGGTGACCCACGGGGCGCTCGCGAGCGCATCGAGCTGGGCCGTGGCGACGGCGGCGACGGGAGTCCAGTCGCGTCCGACGGTCGCGAGCAGGTGCCGCTCCTCTCCGGGCCGCTCCCGGGTGATCACCGCCGTCTCGGCGAGGATGCGTTGTGCTGCGGTAGCGGGAGAGGTGCCCTCTGTCGCCCGAAGGAGATCGGACAGGGTCGCGTCCGGGACGAGTGCCGCCACGGAGCCCGACGGGGTGTGCACGGTCGCGCGCGAGGACGGCGTGTAGGTGAGGTCGGTCGGGGCGAGGGCGGACGGGTCGACGACCACCGCCGAGGCCCCGAGCTGAGCAGCGAGGTCGACGGTGGCGGCGTCCGTGCTGCCGTCGGGAGACAGCTGCAGCCCGGTGAGGGCTCCGACGTCGTTCACCCACGGCAGTCCGCTCGTCAGCGTGTCGGCCTGCTGGGCGAGGGTGCTGGCGCCGGCATGAGCAAGGGCCGCGAGGTCAGGATCCGCATAGGGAAGGGCGAACACGTCGCGCTGGACCGCACCGTTGTCGAGTGCCGCGAGCCAGGTGGAGCCGGCGCTCCCTGCCGCGCGCGCGGCGTCCACGAGTGCGGGGTCGACGGCCCAGGACACGCCCGAACGGTGTGCGCTGAGGGCGACGACCGAGGCCAGCCGACCGGTGGGAGCGAACGTCGCGGTGTCCGCTGCACCCGCCGCACCGGACGTCCCGACTGTCGGCGTGCCGGCGGAGCCTGGCGTGGTGGAGCCCGTCGTCGACGGCTCACCGGACGAGCCGTCCGGTGAGCCGGTGCCGGCCGCGGTGCTCCCGGCGTCCGCAGTGCCCGTCGCGGTCGGCTGGCTCGGGGCAGGGGTCGCGGCGGACGCCTCGGCCGTCAGGTCCGCGGCGTCCCGCGTGAGGGGGACGAGCACCGAGACGCTCGTCCGCGCGGGCTGGTCCGCGGGGAGCCAGAGGGCGAAGGTGCGCGCGATGCCCACCCGCGACCAGCTGTCCAGCACCTGCACCGCGAGCCCTCGTGCACCCCACTGCGACGTCTGGGCAGAGAGTCGAAGGGCCGCGGCCGGGACCGTGATCTGCACCGTCGTCGACGCACCCGGATCGAGCTGGCCGGGGATGGCCACCGACTTCAGCGAGGTCCCCGCCGAGCTCGTGGGATCTGCCGACGCCCACGCGTCGAGGGAGTAGCGCGTCGACAGCGAGGTCCGGCTGAGCAGGACGGCCGCCCGCGGTTGCTGGATCGTCTGGGTCGACGTGTTGGTCGCCGTCGCCGTGACGGTCAGGTCGTCACCGGGCCGCAGGATCTGGGGCGTGACCGCCGTGATCGTCACGGAGACTGCTGTCGCGTCCTGGACGACCGCACCGGGGAGGGACGCTCCTGTGCCGCCCTGGGCAACAGCCGAGCCACCCGAGAGCAACCCTGTCATCAGGGCGATCGCTCCGACCGCACGGGCGATCGTCGCGGCAGGCCGACGCTGCCGCGCGCGGGGCCAGCCGGTCATGTGGGACGCGCGAGCACCTGGTGTGCCGCCTCAGCGAGCCGCCGTTCGTTCGGGTAGGCGAGCCGGGCGGGCAGGTCGATCACCGACACCCACGCCGCGTCCTCCGCCTCGCTGTCGGGGTCGCCCTCGACGCTCAGCTCGCCACCGATGGCGCCGAGCAGGAAGTGATGGACCACCTTGTGCACCCGCCGGTCGTCGCCGGTGAACCAGTAGTCGATGACCCCGAGCCGACGGACGACCTCGCCGGTGATCCCGGTCTCCTCGGCGATCTCGCGCACCGCGGCCTGCTCCGGCGTCTCGGTGCCCTCGAGGTGGCCCTTGGGCAGGCACCACTCGAGACGACCGGCACGGTTCCGTCGCGCAATGACTGCGGCGAGGTACACGCCGTGGACCTCGCTCACGACCAGGCCACCCGCGGACGTCTCCTCGACCACCGGGAGCGAGGTCGCGCCGGAGGAGGACGGGTGCCGCGGCGTGATGACCGACGGGTCGATCCGGAGCGCGTGGCCACCGGGCGGGGAGGGCACCCCGTTCGGTCTCGGCGACGACGCTGGGCTGGACATGTCGCCACTGTAACGACTTCGATGGTGCGCTCGCCCACAGGGGTGGGGCCGGAACGCTGCGCATCTGGCAGGCTTGGACGCCGTGCCGCCCCGCGAGTCCGACCGCCCTGCCCGCGCCTCCACCGCCGACCTGCGGGGCGCGGTGGCCGACGGTGCCGTGCCGCCCGAGCTTCCCGTCCTGCGCCGCCGCGCCGTCGAGGTGCTCACGACCCTCGCGCCGGCCGCGATCGACCTCGGGCGGCGGTTCCGCGATGCCGGTCACGAGCTCGCCCTCGTCGGCGGCCCGGTCCGGGACGCGTTCCTCGGGAGACTCAGCGCGGACCTCGACTTCACCACCTCGGCAGACCCGGACCAGACCGAGGCGATCCTCGCCACGTGGGGCCACTCGCACTGGGACATCGGCCGGGAGTTCGGCACGATCGGCGCGATGCGGCACGGGGCAGACGGCCGCCCGGACACGATCGTCGAGGTCACGACGTATCGTTCCGACGTCTACGACCCGACGTCCCGCAAGCCGGACGTGGCGTTCGGCTCGACGCTCGAGGGGGACCTCTCGCGACGTGACTTCACCGTCAACGCGATGGCGGTCCGCCTCCCCGACCTGGAGTTCGTGGACCCGTTCGACGGGCTCTCGGACCTCGCGGCTCGGTTGCTGCGCACCCCGGTCGCGGCGTCGCAGTCGTTCGACGACGACCCGCTCCGCATGATGCGAGCCGCCCGGTTCACCGCGCAGCTCGGCTTCCAGATCGTCCCGGACGTCGCGGAGGCGCTCGCGGCGATGGCGGAGCGCATCACGATCGTGTCCGCGGAGCGCATCCGTGACGAGCTCACGAAGACACTGCTGGCCGAGAACCCCCGCGCTGGGCTCGAGGTGCTGGTCGACTCGGGGCTCGCGGACCACATCCTGCCCGAGCTGTCCGGGATGCGGCTCGAGATCGACGAGCACCATCGGCACAAGGACGTGTACGAGCACTCCCTGGTGGTGCTCGACCAGGCCATCGGGCTGGAGACGGACGCCACCGGGCCGGTCCCGCGCCCGGACCTGGTCCTCCGGCTCGCCGCCCTCCTGCACGACTGCGGCAAGCCGGCGACCCGACGGCTCGAGCCCGGCGGGGCGGTCAGCTTCCACCACCACGAGGTGGTCGGCGCCAAGCTCGCAGCCCGCCGACTCAAGGCGCTGCGGTACGAGAAGGCGACGGTCCAGGCCGTGGCCCGGCTCATCGAGCTGCACCTGCGGTTCCATGGCTACGGCGAGGCGGGATGGAGCGACTCCGCCGTCCGCCGGTACGTGACGGACGCCGGCCCGCTCCTCGAGCGCCTGCACCGACTGACGCGGTCGGACTGCACGACCCGGAACCAGCGCAAGGCCGATCGGCTGTCCTTCGCCTACGATGACCTCGAGGCGCGCATCGCCGAGCTGCGCGAGCGCGAGTCGCTCGCCGCGATCCGCCCCGACCTCGATGGCCGCCAGATCATGCAGATCCTCGACATCCCTGCGGGACCGATGGTCGGGAAGGCGTACGCGTTCCTGCTCGAGCTCCGGATGGAGCAGGGCCCGCTCGACGAGGAGCAGGCGACGACGGCGTTGCGCTCCTGGTGGGCCGGCCAGCCGCACTGATCGGCACCGGTCCTGATCGGCACCGCACCGGGCCGGTGGCGGTCCACCCCCAGGTCCCGCCCGCGTTCGCGTGCTCACCGCACCACCGCGCTCTCCGGTCAGCCGGCGACCCCCAGCGCGGGCGCAACGGGAACGGCCGACGGCGTCCGGACCGTCGCGACCCGGTAGACCACGGCCCCGGCGACGTACGCCGCAGCGACCGCGACGAACAACGGCCGCGAGTACCCGTCGTTCGGGAGGGTGACCGCGGCCAACGCCGCGGCGCCGACGAACGCCGCGTTGTAGAGCATGTCGTAGAGCGCGAAGGCGCGGCCCCGGTACGCGTCCTCGGTGTCGCGCTGCACGATCGTGTCGACGGAGATCTTCGCACCCTGGGCCGCGAGACCCAGAGCGAGCGCGCAGGTGAGCAGCACGACGCGCGTCAGGGTCACGACGAGCACGAGCTGGCTCACGGCGGCGAGCACGAGGCACCCCGCGATCCACCAGTGCGGCCCGGTCCGCGGGCTCAGCACCGGGGTCAGGACGACGGCGAGGAAGAAGCCGACGGCCGACGCCACGAGGACCTGCGCGAACACCGCGAGACCGGCGGCCGGGTCGGCCGGGTCGGCAAGCAGGTTCCGGGACAGGAGGATGCTCGCGATCAACGCCACCCCGTACAGGAAGCGGTGTGCGGCCATCGCCCCGAGCGCATAGGCGGGCGTCCGGCGCCGCACCAGGTAGCGCGCACCCGAGCCGAGCTCGACAGCCAGCGAGCGGAGCTGTCGACTCCACGGGATCGTGACCGTGCGGCGGTCGGGGCCGAGCTCGTCGCGTCCGATCCGCACCGCGAGCCAGGCCGCTGCGGCGTAGAAGAGACCGGACACCGCCACGACGAGCGCGTCGCCGGCGTCGCCCCTCGGCAGCAGGAGACCCGCGCCGAGGCCGACCCCGCCGCCGATCCCGGCCGCCGCGGCCCCGAGGGTCGGGGTGAGCGAGTTCGCCGTGAGCAGCAACGGCCCGTCCACGACGCGTGGGAGCGACGCCGACAGCGCGGAGAGCAGGAACCGGTTGACGGAGAGGTTGAGGAGGGCGAGCACGTAGATCACCGGGGTGATCCCGGTGGTCACCATCAGCAGCGCGATCACGAGCGTGATCGCGAGGCGCACGGCGTTGCCGTACAGGAGGACCTGTCGCCGCCGCCAGCGGTCGAGGAACACCCCGGCCCACGGCCCGACGATCGTGAAGGGCAGCAGCAGGACGGCGAACGCCGCGGCGACACGCCCGGCCGTCGACTGCGTCTGCGGAGAGAAGAAGAACAGCGTCGCGAGGCCGACCTCGAACATGCCGTCGCCGGTCTGGCTGACCAGACGCACCGCGAAGAGCCGGCGGAACCCCGGCAGTCGCAGGAGGTCCCTCAGCTCACGGAGCACGCGCATCCCGTCAGGCTACCGGCGCGGTCACGCACTCTCGTGGGTGCGCAGTCGCCGGCGCAGTAGCCTGCCGAACGACCGGCGGGTGGCCGGCACGGGAGGAGAGCACGCGATGACGATCGAGGACCCCAGGGAGAACCGGTCCGAGCCGGCCGGTGCGCCTGCGCACGCCGTCGAGCTCACCCACCTCGACGCGCGAGGTGCGGCGCGCATGGTCGACGTCAGCGGCAAGGAGGTCACGGTCCGCAGCGCCACCGCGAGCGGGTTCGTCCGGACGACGTCGGCGGTCGTCGGGCTCCTGCGTGGGGAGGGCGTTCCCAAGGGCGACGCCCTCGCGGTGGCGCGCATCGCCGGCATCCAGGCGGCCAAGCGCACACCGGACCTCGTGCCGCTGTGCCACCCGATCGCGATCCACGGTGTCGTCGTCGACCTCGTGGTCGAGGACGACGGCGTGCGGATCAGCGCGACGGTGCGGACCGCGGATCGCACGGGCGTCGAGATGGAGGCGCTGACGTGCGTCGCGGCGGCCGGGCTCACCCTGGTCGACATGGTCAAGGCGGTGGATCGCGCCGCGGTCATCACGGGCATCCAGGTCGACGAGAAGACCGGCGGTCGCAGCGGCACCTGGCGCCGCCCCTGACGCGCCGCTCTCGGTCGTCGCCGCGTCGGGGAGACGCACGACGGGCCCCCGGCAGTGGATGCCGGGGGCCCGTCGGTCGGGGCTGAGGTCAGCGCTCGATGTCTCCGCGGATGAAGGCCTCGACGAGCTCGCGGCCCTCGCGGTCCTCGTGCTGCACGGGCGGGGACTTCATGAAGTACGTCGCGGCCGACAGGATCGGTCCGCCGATGCCGCGGTCCTTGGCGATCTTCACGGCACGCACGGCGTCGATGATGATGCCGGCCGAGTTGGGGGAGTCCCACACCTCGAGCTTGTACTCGAGGTTCAGCGGGACCTCGCCGAACGCGCGGCCCTCGAGGCGGACGTAGGCCCACTTGCGGTCGTCGAGCCACTGGATGTAGTCCGACGGGCCGATGTGCACGTTCCGTGCGCCCATGTCGTGGTCCATGTTGGACGTGACGGACTGCGTCTTGGAGATCTTCTTCGACTGCAGGCGGTCGCGCTCGAGCATGTTCTTGAAGTCCATGTTGCCGCCGACGTTCAGCTGGTACGTGCGGTCCAGGATGACCCCACGGTCCTCGAACAGGCGGGCGAGCACGCGGTGCGTGATGGTCGCGCCGACCTGCGACTTGATGTCGTCGCCGATGATCGGGACGCCGGCGTCCTGGAACTTCTTGGCCCACACCGGGTCGGACGCGATGAACACGGGCAACGCGTTGACGAACGCGACGTTCGCGTCGATCGCGCACTGCGCGTAGTACTTGTCGGCCTCTTCCGAGCCGACCGGCAGGTAGGACACGAGCACGTCGACCTTGGCGTCCTTGAGGGCCTGGACGATGTCGACCGGCGTCGCCTCGGACTCCTCGATCGTCTCGCGGTAGTACTTGCCGAGCCCGTCGAAGGTGTGTCCGCGCTGCACGGTCACGCCGAGCGGCGGGACGTCGGCGATCTTGATGGTGTTGTTCTCGCTCGCGACGATCGCCTCGGACAGGTCGAAGCCGACCTTCTTCGCGTCGACGTCGAAGGCCGCGACGAACTCGAGGTCGGAGACGTGGTACGGACCGAACTTCACGTGCATGAGGCCAGGCACGGTGCTGCTCGGGTCGGCGTCGGCGTAGAAGTGCACGCCCTGGACCAGCGACGAGGCACAGTTGCCTACGCCGACGATGGCGACGCGGATGGAGGTCATCCTCGCTCCTTCTCGTTGTTCGGTGCCGCGACGCCAGATGCGCCGGCAGCGGGATCGGCAACGGCCGGGCGGCCACCGCCTTCAGTACGGACACGGTGGACACCGCGCTCGTTGTCGATGAGGCCGTCGAGCCAGCGAACTTCCCGCTCGGCCTGCTCGAGCCCGTGGCGCTGCAGCTCGAGGGTGTACTCGTCCATGCGTTCGCGGGTGCGGGCGAACGACTGGTGGATCGTCTCGAGCCGCTCGGTCAGCCGGCTGCGACGACCCTCGAGGATCCGCAGTCGCGTCTCGGCGTCGGTCTGACCGAAGAACGCGAAGCGGACGTCGAAGTTCTCGTCCTCCCACGACGTCGGACCGGAGGAGGCCAGCACCTGCTGGAACTGCTCCTTGCCCTCCGCGGTGAGCTGGTAGACGATCCGGGCGCGCTTGCCGCTGAGGGCGTGCGGCGGGACGGACGTCGGCGAGTCGACGCCGACGATCCAACCGCGAGCCGCCATCGACTTCAGGCACGGGTAGAGCGATCCGTACGACAGCGCCCGGAACGACCCGAGCAGCAGGTTGAGGCGCTTGCGCAGCTCGTACCCGTGCATCGGGGCCTCGTTCAGGAGTCCGAGGATGGCAGGCTCGAGGACGTCGGAGCGTGCGCGCATGCCATGCCTCCTCGGCCAGGTCTTCGGGATCGCCGCGATGCCGATGGCATGCGATGTATCAACTCGATACATCTGAAGAGTACGTCGATACGATGCAGCGAGCAAGTGTGTCGACCTCGGGAACGTGCGTCGTGAACGCGTGGCGATCGTGTGAAGGGTGGCCCGCGAGCGGTCACCGGGGCCGGGGCGCGTGGGCTCCTCCCGCATACTGGGCGGCACTGGAGCAGCATCGGCGGGCGGAAGGGCACAGCGTGACAGGCGCGAATGATCGAGGGAACGGCGCGGGCGACCGCCCTGTCGTGCGACGGACGTCGACCCGATCCCTCACCCCCGGCGGCCCCCGCACCGCGGCCGCTCCCGGCTCCGGGTCGCCGCGACCCTCCGCGGGCGGCACGCCGCGTGGCCGGCGGGGCCCGGCGAAGAAGAAGCGCCTCATCGACTACCCGCGCTCCCGGTACCGCGGCTTCCGTCGCTGGGTGCCGTCGTGGCGCATGGTCACGGCGGGGATCCTCGGGGCGATCTTCGTCGGCATCGGCGCGCTCATCGCCGCCTACGCGACCACGACGATCCCGAAGCCGGACCAGTTCGCCCAGGCCCAGACCTCGAC
>DATKTF010000195.1:0-2722 GCA_035531255.1 Cellulomonadaceae bacterium | reverse complement strand
CCGCGAGGCTCGTCCGGCGACTCGCTCCGCTCGTGTCGACGAGGCTCTTGACCGGGTCGGGCTGACGCACGCCGCGGGGAAGAAGGTGCGCGCCTACTCGCTCGGGATGAAACAGCGTCTCGGCATCGCCCACGCGCTGCTCTCCCCTCGAGAGCTGCTCGTCCTGGACGAGCCGACCAACGGTCTCGACCCGCAGGGCACCCGCGAGGTGCGAGCGCTCGTCCGGTCCCTGGCCGCCGACGGTGCGACGGTGTTCGTCTCGAGCCACCTCCTGGCCGAGGTCGAGCAGATGTGCACGCACGTGGCGGTGATGAGCGCCGGGCGGCTGGTCGCCCAGGGCACCCTCGATGCACTTCGCGCCGCAGGACGTGCCCATGTGACGGTTCGTACCCCGGACGCCGCCGTCGCGGCCCGGGTGCTCCGTGACCTCGGGCTCGAACCCGAGACGGGCAGCCTCGGCCCGGCCGGTGGGGACTACGTGCTGACAGCGCTGCAAGGCGACCCCGAGGTGCCCGCCGAGGTGATCGCGGCGGCGCTCGTCACGGCCGGTGCGCGGCTGCGTGGCTTCGGCGTCGACGGTGCGACGCTCGAGGACCGGTTCGTGGCACTCACCGGAGAGGGGTTCGAGGTTGCCCAGTGAGGAGCACGCGTCAGATGACGCGCACGTCCCGCGGCTTCACGTCGGGCGTGGTCCGCGTGCGCGGATCACGTCCGGGTTGCTCGCGTCCGAGCTCGGCGTCCTGTTCCGACGTCGCCGCACGTGGGCGATGCTGCTCGCACTCGCCGCGATTCCCGTCCTGATCGCAGTCGCGGTGCGCCTCTCGTCCTCGCCGCCGACGCCGGGTCACGGACCGCCGTTCCTCGACCGTGTGACCCAGAACGGCCTCTTCGTGGGCGTCACCGGCCTGGTGGTCTCGATCCCGCTGTTCCTCCCGTTGACCATCGGCGTGGTCGCAGGGGACACGATCGCCGGCGAGGCCGGGCTCGGTACGTTGCGCTACCTGCTGGTCGCACCGGTGGGACGAGTCCGACTGCTCGTCGTGAAGTACATCGGGTCGGCCGTGTTCTCGCTCGCGGCCACGCTCGCCGTCGTCCTCACCGGGGCGCTCATCGGGGCGACGCTCTTTCCCGTCGGACCCGTCACCCTGCTCTCGGGGGACACGATCGGGGTCGAACAGGCGATCGTTCGCGCGATGCTGGTCGCGAGCTTTGTCGCGATCTCTCTCCTCGGGCTGTCGGCCGTCGGCCTGTTCATCTCGACGTTGACCGAGGTCCCCGTCGGCGCGATGGCGGCGACGATCGTGCTGTCGGTCACGTCCCAGGTGGCGGGGTCGCTCTCTCAGCTGTCATGGCTGCACCCGTGGCTGTTCACTCGCTACTGGCTCGACTTCGGCGACCTGCTTCGCGAGCCGATCGTGTGGACGTCGTTCGTCGACAACACACTGCTGCAGGCGGGCTACGTCGCCGTTTTCGGCGCGCTCGCCTACGGGCGATTCACCACGAAGGACGTCCTCTCCTGAGGTGTTGACGGCCGCGCCTCGACGTGAGCGGTGCGCCTCTAGGCGAGTCGTGACAGGCGCGGTGGGATGCGGGCCCCAGGCACCGATCCTGCCGGGCGGCACCAGGCAGCGACCGCCGACGCGGGCATCGGGTAGGCGACGTGGTAGCCCTGGATCACATCGGCACCGAGGGTCGCCAAGATGTCCCAGACGGGCTGCGACTCGACACCCTCGGCCACGACGGACAGTCCGAGTGCGTGGCTCATCTGGATCGTCGACTGGAGGACCGTGGAGTTGTGGCTCGGGTCGGACAGCCACTGGACGAAGCTGCGGTCGATCTTGACCTCGCTCACCGGAAGCCGTTCGAGATAGGCGAGTGACGAGTAGCCGGTCCCGAAGTCATCGATCGACAGCTTGACGCCGATCGCGGCGAGCCCGTCGAGAATCCCCAGACTGCGGTCCAGATCACGCATGATGCCGCTCTCGGTGATCTCGAGCGTCAGGCGGTCAGGACGCCCGCCGGACTCCGCGACGAGTCGCTCGACCATGAGCGGGAGCTTGTCGTCGACCAGGTCGCGTGTGGTGATGTTGACCGCCACCGTCACGTCGAGTCCGGCGACCCGCCAGACTGCTTGCTGCCGGAGGGCCGTCTCGAGAAGGTGATCGGTGAGGCGTCTGACGAGTCCGGTGCGCTCGGCGACCGGGATGATCTCCGCCGGCGACACGAGCCCGTACACCGGGTGGATCCACCGGACGAGGCCCTCGACGCCGACCAGATCGCCCGTGGTGGTGTCGAGCTTCGGCTGGTACCACAGCGTGATGCCGCCGTTCTCGATCGCGGCCTCCATCTGGGCGGCGAGAGCGAGACGGCGGTGGCGCCCGGTCTCAGGGTCGGGAGTGTAGGTCTCGATGCCCGTTCCGGCGACCTTGGCGGAGTACATGGCGACGTCCGCATGCGTGAGCAGGATGTCGCTGGTCTCGCCGTGCACCGGGTACAACGCGACGCCGATGCTGCCCCCCACCACGAGATTCACGTCGTTGAGGGCCACAGGTTTGCGGATGGCGTCCAGGAGCGACGCACCCTGCTCGAGCGCGTCCCCGGGGTCGCCGACCCCGGGAAGAAGGATCGCGAACTCGTCGCCACCGAGTCGCGCGACGACCCCGGTCGTCGTGTCCTGGAGGCGACGTCCGATCTCGCGCAGCACGTGGTCCCCGGCGTCGTG
>DATKTF010000194.1:0-4686 GCA_035531255.1 Cellulomonadaceae bacterium | reverse complement strand
CCCAACGTGCACGGACCGTTCGGCCTGCTGCAGTCCCTCGCCGACGCGATGAAGCTCCTGCTCAAGGAGGACATCACCGTCAAGGCGGCGGACAAGATCGTCTACATCGTCGCGCCGATGATCGCGGTCTTCTGCTCCTTGCTGACGTTCGCCGTGATCCCGTTCGGGCCGTCGGTGCACCTGTTCGGCATCGTCACGCCGCTCCAGCTCACCGACTTCCCGGTGGCGGTCCTGTACATCCTCGCGGCCGCGTCGGTCGGCGTGTACGGCATCGTCCTCGGTGGTTGGTCCTCGAACTCGACCTACCCGCTCCTCGGCTCGGTCCGCTCGACCGCCCAGGTCATTAGCTACGAGCTGTCGATGAGCCTGTCGCTGGTGAGCGTGTTCGTGCTCGCTGGGTCGATGTCGACGTCCCAGATCGTCAGCTCGCAGCGGTCGCTGTGGTGGGCGCTCCCGCTCCTGCCCGCCTTCGTGATCTACGTGATCTCGATGGTCGGCGAGACGAACCGCCTCCCGTTCGACCTCCCGGAGGCCGAGGGCGAGCTCGTCGGCGGCTACGCGACGGAGTACTCGTCGATGAAGTTCGCGTGGTTCTTCCTCGCGGAGTACATCAACATGATCAACGTCTCCGCGGTCGCCACCACGCTGTTCCTCGGCGGCTGGCGCGCGCCGTGGCCGATCTCCGCGATCAACGACGGCATGTTCAACACCGGTTGGTGGCCGGTGCTCTGGTTCCTCGTCAAGCTCTGGGCGTTGATCTTCTTCTTCGTCTGGCTCCGTGGGACGCTCCTGCGGCTGCGCTACGACCAGTTCATGAAGTTCGGCTGGAAGCTCCTCATCCCGGTCTCGCTCGGCTGGGTCGTGTGCGTCGCTGCGGTCCAGGGCGTGCGTCAGTTCAGCAGCCTGAACCTCCAGACGATCCTGGTCGCCCTCGGGGTGGTGGTGCTCGTCGCGGTCGCGGTGTCGTACCTGATACCGGAGAAGCCGGAGCCTCGGACCTCCGGCAAGGCGGCCCCGCCCGGCGTCTTCGACGCGTTCGCGGACGGCTACCCCGTCCCGCCGCTTCCCGGCCAGACCCTCCCGCCGTCTCCCCGCCGGGCGCGGGCCGCTGCTGCGGCCGCGTCGGTGACCGATACCGGAACCGAAGCGCAGGAGGTGCAGCGTGGCTGAGCAGCGCAAGGGCAAGCCCCAGGCGCAGGGGAAGCCGCGTCCGTCGACCCAGAAGGCGGCGGGAGCACGGAAGGCGCCCGCGGTTCGTCCTGCCGCCGGTGAGGTCTCCTTCGACGCGGCGGATGCCGAGTACCGGTCGTTGATCCCGCCGCGCCGCGGGCTGGCCGAGGCGCTGGCCCCGGTCGCCGGGTTCGGGGTGACGTTCTCCTCGATGTTCAAGCCGATCGTGACCGAGCAGTACCCGTTCGAGAAGGTCCCGACCAAGCCGCGCTACCACGGGCGGCACCAGCTCAACCGGTACCCGGACGGCCTCGAGAAGTGCATCGGCTGCGAGCTGTGCGCCTGGGCCTGCCCGGCCGACGCGATCTACGTCGAGGGCGCGAGCAACACGCCGGACGCCCAGTTCTCGCCCGGTGAGCGCTACGGCCGCGTCTACCAGATCAACTACCTGCGCTGCATCTTCTGCGGGCTGTGCATCGAGGCGTGCCCGACGCGGGCGCTCACGATGACCAACGAGTACGAGCTGGCCGGACCGACCCGGGCCGGGCTGATCTACGAGAAGTCCGACCTCCTGGCCCCGATGGGCGAGGGCATGCTCGCCTCGCCTCACCCGATGGTCCCCGGCACGACCGACACCGAGTACTACCGGGGTGACGTGCTCGGCCCCGTGGCGGACCAGGTCGCGTGGGTCCGGGAGAACCGACCCGACGACCCGACGCTGGCAGGGGCGGACCGCGCGGCCGCTTCGCGCACGGCAGGAGGAACTGCCCGATGAGTGCCGCTCTGCTTGCCGCCGCCGCTCAGACGGTGACCACCTCGGGCGCCGAGGCGGTCCTGTTCTGGTGCATCGCGCCCGTGATGGTGATCGCGGCGCTCGGTCTGATCTTCGCCCGCAAGGCGGTGCACGCGGCGATGAGCGTGATCGTCGTGATGATCTCCCTGGCGTTCCTCTACGTCGCCCAGGACGCCCCGTTCCTGGGGGTCGTCCAGGTGGTCGTCTACACCGGCGCCGTCATGATGCTGTTCGTCTTCGTGCTGATGCTGATCGGTGTCGACGCGTCCGACTCCCTCGTCGAGACGATCAAGGCCCAGCGCTGGATCGGCTGGCTCGCCGGTCTCGGTCTCGGCGTGGTGCTGGTCGGCGTGGTGACCCGCGCGACCTACCCGCCGATGACGGGGCTCACGACGGCGAACGCCGACAGCAACCCGGTCGCCGTCGCGAAGGTGATCTTCGGTGACTACGTGTTCACCTTCGAGGTCGTCGGGGCGTTGCTCGTCACCGCGGCCCTCGGCGCCCTCGTCCTGACGCACCGTCAGCGGCTCACCCCGCGGATCGGTCAGAAGGAGCGCGCCGACGCCCGCGTCGCGGCCGGTGGCTCGCTCACCCCGTTGCCGGCCCCGGGCGTGTACGCGCGGCACAACGCCCTCGACGTCCCGGCGCTCGACCACCTCGGCCGGCCGCTCGAGGAGTCGGTCTCGCGCGTCCTGCGCATCCGCGGCCAGGAGCTCGGGGTCGAGCAGTTCCAGTCGCCCGCGCTGCCGTCCGCGACCCAGACACCCACCCTCGAACCCGGGACGGAGGATCAGGCATGAGCCTGACCAACTACCTGGTCCTCGCGAGCATCCTGTTCACGATCGGGGCGACGACGGTGCTGCTGCGCCGCAACGCCATCATCGTGTTCATGGGCATCGAGCTGATGCTCAACGCGACCAACCTCGTGCTCGTCACGTTCTCCCGCATGCACGGGAACCTGACCGGGCAGGTGATGGCCTTCTTCGTGATGGTCGTCGCCGCCGCCGAGGTCGTGATCGGTCTCGCGATCATCGTCTCGATCTTCCGTACCCGCCGCTCGGCCTCGGTCGATGACGTCAACCTGCTGAAGAGCTGAGAGGACGACGGTGCACTCCCTGTTCTCCCTGGCGGTCCAGACCGCCCCCGCCACCGGCGCGTTCCAGTCGGGAGCCTGGCTGCTCGTCGCCGTCCCGCTCGCGAGCGCGGCGATCCTGCTGCTGGCCGGCCGACGCGCGGACCGTTGGGGTCATTGGCTCGGCGTCGCGGCCTCGTCGTTCTCGTTCCTGCTGGGCCTCGGCATCATGCTCTCGCTGACGTCCCTGCCCGCCGCGGAGCGGGTGCGCGACCTGCACCTGTTCAGCTGGCTCTCCGCCGGGACGCTCACGGTCGACGCGGGCTTCCGTCTGGACCCGCTGTCGTTGACGTTCGTGCTGCTCGTGACGTTCGTCGGGTCGCTGATCCACGTGTACTCGGTCGCCTACATGGAGCACGACCGCGACCGGCGTCGGTTCTTCGCCTACCTGAACCTGTTCGTCGCCGCGATGCTGCTGCTCGTGCTCGCCGACAGCTACCTGCTGCTGTTCTTCGGCTGGGAGGGCGTCGGCCTGGCGTCGTACCTGCTGATCGGGTTCTGGAACCACCAGACACCGAACGCGGTCGCCGCGAAGAAGGCGTTCATCGCGAACCGCATCGGCGACCTGGGCATGATCATCGCGATCATGCTGATGTTCGCGACCTACGGCGGCGTCGACTTCGCCACCGTGCACGGCAACGTCGCCGGGACCGCGCCGGGCACCCTCACCGCGATCGGCCTGATGCTGCTGCTGGCGGCGACCGGCAAGTCGGCGCAGTTCCCGCTGCAGTCGTGGCTCGGCGACGCGATGGCGGGTCCGACCCCGGTGTCCGCCCTGATCCACGCCGCGACGATGGTGACGGCGGGCGTGTACCTCGTGGTCCGGTCGGCGCCGTTGTTCGACGCGGCGCCGACGGCCCGGCTCGTCGTGGTGATCGTCGGTGCGATCACCCTCGTGTTCGGGGCGGTCGTCGGGTCGGCCAAGGACGATCTCAAGAAGGCGTTGGCCGCGTCGACCATGTCGCAGATCGGCTACATGATCCTGGCGGCCGGGCTCGGGCCGATCGGCTACGCCCTCGCGATCTTCCACCTCGTGACGCACGGCTTCTTCAAGGCCGGGATGTTCCTCGGCGCGGGGTCCGTGATGCACGGGATGGACGACCAGGTGGACATGCGCGGTTTCGGCGCGCTGTCGAAGTACATGAAGATCACCTGGATCACGTTCGGCCTCGGCTGGCTGGCGATCCTCGGCGTGCCGCCGTTCGCCGGGTTCTGGAGCAAGGACAAGATCATCGAGTCCGCGTTCGTCCCGGTGGCCGGGTCGCCGTGGCAGGCGTGGGTGTTCGGGAGCGTGGCGCTGCTCGGCGCGGGGCTCACGTCGTTCTACATGTCGCGGCTGTTCTTCATGACCTTCCACGGCACGCGCCGCTGGGACGATGGCTCGGGCACCCCGCCCGCGCTCGCCGCCGGCACGACGGTCGACCTCAGCCACCAGCATCCGCACGAGTCACCGCGTCTCATGACGGTGCCGATGATCATCCTGGCGATCGGCTCGGTGACGATCGGGTGGCTGCTCAGCCTCGGCAGCGGGATCGTGGGCTGGCTCGAGCCGGTGACCGGTCGGGTCGCCCACGAGGCCGACCCGGTGCTG
>DATKTF010000193.1:0-3320 GCA_035531255.1 Cellulomonadaceae bacterium | reverse complement strand
CGACGCTCGGTTTCCGCGGGATCGACAACGCGAACTACTACCGCCTCGTCGACGAGGACCAGGCCCACTACTTCGACACGACCGGCACGGGGAACTCGCTGCTGATGCGATCGCCGCACGTGCTGCAGCTGATCATGGACTCGCTGCGCTACTGGGTGCAGGACATGCACGTCGACGGCTTCCGGTTCGACCTCGCGGCGACCCTCGCGCGTCAGTTCCACGAGGTCGACCGGCTGTCGGCGTTCTTCGACATCGTCCAGCAGGACCCGGTCATCTCCCAGGTCAAGCTGATCGCGGAGCCGTGGGACCTCGGCGACGGCGGCTACCAGGTCGGTGGGTTCCCTCCCCTGTGGTCGGAGTGGAACGGCCAGTACCGCGACACCGTCCGGGACTTCTGGCGCGGCGAGCCGTCGACCCTCGGCGAGTTCGCCAGCAGGTTGTCCGGGTCCTCCGACCTCTACGAGCACACCGGCCGGCGCCCGATCGCCTCGGTCAACTTCGTCACCGCCCACGACGGCTTCACCCTGACGGACCTCGTCTCGTACGACGAGAAGCACAACGACGCCACCGGGGAGGGCAACAACGACGGCGAGAGCCACAACCGGTCCTGGAACTGCGGGACCGAGGGCCCGACCACGTCGCCGGACATCCTCAAGCTGCGTGCGCGCCAGAAGCGCAACTTCCTTGCGACGCTGCTGCTCTCCCAGGGCGTCCCGATGATCGCCCATGGCGACGAGCTCGGCCGCACCCAGCAGGGCAACAACAACGTGTACTGCCAGGACAACAGCCTGGCATGGGTCGACTGGGACCTCGACAGCTCGCGTGCCGCGCTGCTCGAGTTCACCCGCACCCTGGTCCACCTGCGCCGTGAGCACCCCGTCTTCCGGCGCCGCAGGTTCTTCGCCGGCTCGGCCGAGCACGGCGGCGAGTCCGAGCTGCGCGACATCGCCTGGCTCACGCCCGCGGGCGAGCACATGTCCGACTCCGCCTGGCACGAGGACCACGCCCGTGCCGTCATGGTCTTCCTCAACGGTGACGCGATCATGGAGCCGGACCTGCGCGGCGAAGAGATCATCGACGACAGCTTCCTCATCCTGAACAACGCCCAGCCCGACAAGCTCGCGTTCACGCTGCCCGCCGACGAGTACGGCGACACGTGGACGGCCGTGCTCGACACGGACTCCCAGGTGACACCCGGCACGGTGTTCCGCGCCGGTTCAGAGGTCATGCTCGAGCACCGCTCCGTCGTCGTGCTGACGCGCCCGCCACTGCTCCGTCGTGCCCTGACGCCGGTGACCGCACCCGATCCGACATCAGCCGTCACCTCGGCGGACACCCCGGCTGTCACCCCAGGGGACACGCTGCCGGACACCTCGGTGGCAGCCCCGGCGCGAAAGGCTCGTCAGTGACGGACGCCCGGACGACGACCTCGACGCGGCGGCTACCGGCGCCAGGCCGGCCGGTCCCCGTCTCGACGTACCGGGTCCAGCTCGGCGCGGACCTCACGTTCGACGACGTCGCCGCACGGGTGCCGTACCTGGCCGACCTCGGCGTCACGCACGTCTACCTCTCCCCCGTGCTCCGCGCCGCCCCGGGCTCGACCCACGGGTACGACGTCGTGGACCATCAGGAGATCGCGCCGGTTCTCGGCGGGCTCCCGGCGCTGCGACGGCTCGCCGCCACGGCGCACGCCGTCGGGCTCGGCCTCGTCCTGGACATCGTCCCCAACCACATGGCCGTGCCGACGCCGGCGTGGCACAACCGCGCGTTGTGGTCGGTGCTCGCGGACGGACCCGAGTCGCCGTACGCGGCGTGGTTCGACGTCGACTGGTCCGCCGGTGCGGGCGCCGTCCTCATGCCCGTGCTCGGCGACCGCATCGGCACGGTCCTCGCCCGGGACGAGCTCGTCCTCGACGAGGCGACGATCCCCGGCGACGAGGCACCGCGCACCGTCCTCCGCTACCACGACCACGTGTTCCCTGTTCGGGCGGGTACGGAGTCGCTGCCGCTCGGCGAGCTCGTCGAACGACAGCACTACCGCCTCGCGTACTGGCGGGTCGCCGACGAGGAGCTCAACTATCGGCGGTTCTTCGACGTCGAGACCCTGGCGGCGATCCGCGTCGAGGACCCCGAGGTGTTCGACGCGACCCATGCCCTCGTGCTCGACCTCCTCGCCGACGGGACCGTCGACGGGCTGCGGATCGACCACCCCGATGGTCTCGCCGACCCCGCCGGGTACCTGGCGCGCCTGCGGGAGCGCTCCGGTGGCGCGTGGGTCGTGGTCGAGAAGATCCTGCAGGGCGACGAGGAGCTCCCCGGCGACTGGGACACCGCGGGGACGACCGGCTACGACGCGCTGTGGCGCATCCAGCAGGCGTTCGTCGACCCGAGCGGGGCCGCGGTGCTCGGCTCCGTGATGCACCGGCTCACGGGCGACACCTCCGACGCGCTCCCGTCGATCGTCGAGGCGGCGAAGCGCGAGGTCGTCGACGGCGCGCTGTACGCCGAGGTGTACCGCCTGACCGAGCTCGCCGCGACCATCTGCCACGAGGACCTCCGTCTGCGGGACCACACCTGGCGCTCGCTGCACGACTGCCTGGTCGAGCTGCTCGTCGCGTTCGACCGCTATCGCGCGTACGTCGTCCCGGGTGCTCCCGTGCACCCCGACTCCGTCGACGCGCTCGAGACCGCCGCGCAGATCGCGCGCGAGCGGCTCTCCCCCGAGCGCGCCGAGACCATGGACGTGCTCGTCGACCTCCTGCTCGGACGCGAGGCCGGGAGCGCGGGCCGGACCCGCGGCTCGAGGCGGGACGAGCTCGTGGTGCGGTTCCAGCAGACCTGCGGCGCCGTGATGGCCAAGGGGGTCGAGGACACCGCCTTCTACCGCTGGACCCAGCTCGTGGGTCTGTGCGAGGTCGGCGGGGAGCCCGCGCGGTTCGCGCTGACCCCGACCGAGCTCGCGTCCTGGGCGGCGCGGGCCCAGTCCCAGAACCCGCTGGGCCTCACGACGCTCTCGACGCACGACACCAAGCGCAGCAGCGACGTGCGCGCCCGCCTCGGCGTCCTGTCCGAGGTCCCGACCGAGTGGTCTCGGCTCGTCGACCGGCTGCGCACCGCATCCGCGGCCTACCGGAGCGCGCTGCTGGACGGACGGACCGAGAACCTGCTGTGGCAGACCCTCGCGGGGACGTGGAGCCCGGACGGCCCGATCGAGGGCGAGCGGCTCGCCGCGTATCTCGTCAAGGCGACGCGCGAGGCCGGCTCCCGGACCACCTGGACCGCGCCGGACACGGCCTACGAGACTGCGGTCCTGGACGTGG
>DATKTF010000192.1:0-3288 GCA_035531255.1 Cellulomonadaceae bacterium | reverse complement strand
CACGACGCGGCCGTGGCCCGGAACGACGTCGCCAACGACCCGAGCCCCGTCGCTTGGAGTTTCCATGGGTTCCCGCGGGTCGGGTTGTCGAGCCGGCCGACCCACACCTTCTCCGCACCGTTCAGCACGGTGACGACGCGGCCGGGCAGCAGCGCGTCGTGGGAGAACTCCGGGGGCAGGTCGATGTCCATGTCTAGAGACATTGGGCCGCCCGGGTAGGCGTGCCGCCATATCAGGTTCGCCGTGAAGGCGAGCGTGTCGAGGTAGACCCTGGTCCCAGCGGCGCCGGCCGGCGGTTCGGTGTAGGCGAGGAACTGCCGCGCCATTACGCGGTCCGCTCAGTCAGCCAGCGCGGCGAGTAGGTCGCCGTCACCACGAGGTCACTCGATGCCTGCGTCGAGCAAATCACGAGCGAGTTCGAACCGGGCTGGAACGACAACTGTCCACCAGACAGCGACGCCGAACCGAGCGCAGACGTTGCGTCGGACTCATCTGACAGTGAGCCGGTGAAGACACCGCCAACGCCCGTCGCGGCGGCCGGCTCGTCGACGAAGAAATATTTCGCCGCGCCGACTGGAGCTGGCCCCACCAGGGACAGCGACCCGCGCGTGTCAAGCAGGAACAGGTCAAGCACGACCGATGCGCCGGTCGTGAGAGTGCAGACGTAGGCGACGCCCGTGTTACTCGTCGGCGTTCCGACCAGCGGCAGTGTGACCTCGCCCAGTCTGATGTAGGCGTCGCCCGCCGTGGTAGCGACCGTGCCCGACGCCCACGCCGATCCGACGTTACTGCCGCCCTGTGTCTGCTGGATCGACACCGCAACGGATTGCACCGTCGACTGTGACCCCGACTTGATCGACGCGATGATCGTGAAGGTGCCCTTCAGGTTCACACCCGACTGCGTCGCGTAGGGCGACGACCCCGTGAGGAGCGGCTTATACCCGGTCACGGCGTCAACGGGCGCCTGATATACGAGGAGGTCATTGAGCGTGCTCACGCCACCCCGGCTAACCTTCAGGCTCACCGGGGTGTTAGCCGACCCCGCGACGGGCGAGATCGTGAACAGCGCCGCGTCCGCGGATGACAACGCCCCATACCCGGCCGGATAGGCGGTCAGCGCGTCAACAAAGAACTCCTGACCCGTCGCGCCGAACGTGTACGAGTTTGTCCCATCCCAGGCGAGCGTGTACCCGGTCACCGCGGTGGCCGTGTATCCGCTGCCCGTCGTCGAGGTCGGCGTGGCTGTCAGGTCGAACGTCACAAGATTCCACGTCGCCGGGCTCGCGAATAGGCCCGGCGACACCTGCCAGCTAGACGTCCCCGACGCGGAACTCAACGTCAGCGTGAACGTCTGCGACGTCGTTGACCCGGCGTCGAGGTAAACAGCGACGGCAACCTGGACGTACGACATCCCCGACACGTCCAGCGACGAAACGCTCGACGTGATGTGCACCCACTCCGAGGAACTACCCGAGAGAAGACTGAACCCCGCGGACGCGTAGTAGTTGCCCGCATACGGACCGCCGGGCGTTCCGGTCGTGACGCGCGTCATCGGCGTGGACGAGAACCCCGACGCCGTATAGGACGGTTCCGGCGACTCCTCGAAACCGTCGATTGGGACCGCCGCCACCGACGTCCCCGCAATCGACGACGCCCCTGGCGTGCGCCCGAACGGCCACGCCGGGAACGACACCTTCACATACCGCATCGTCGCGCTGCGGCCCTGATACGAGAAGTCCTCATGCAGGCTGCCGCGGTACGTGTCGAACACCACCGGGAGCCCCGAATCCGGCGTATAGGTGAGCGTGTTCGTGGCCTGGTCGACCTGGTACGCGAGAGCATCCAACGCCGCCGCCGTCGCACTAGCCGTAGCACCCGTGACGAGGACGTCGAACGCGATCCCCCGGTTATCGGAGAACCGGCCCGACACGATCGAGCCGTCAAGGTAGAGGCTGCGGATCGCCGATGTGATCGGCACCGGGTAGCCCAAATCCGCGCCAGCCAGCAACGCCTTGTACGTCGACCCGGCAAGATCCAAGCCACCATAGGTGAGGCTGATACTCATCGCCCAGTCACCGTCGCCGCGCGATGCACCGAAGCCTTAGCCACATGGTTCAACGCCGCCGCGTGCTGAGCCGGGGCGTGAGTCGCCAACTTCACCAGCTCCTTCAACGCGGCCAGGATCTGCGGCTCATACACGGCGGACGCGTCGGTCTGCCCGATCCCGGCGGCCGTCGACACGAGGGTGGACTGCGACGAGTTCAGCGACTTGATCGACGACGACGAGGAGAGCAGGTCCTGGGCGAGCGCCCCGCCTTTCGTTACCCCCATGCCGGTGATCTCGCCGAGCATCGTCCCGTTGAGGCCCATCTTCCGCAGGCGCGTGATCTGCCCAGCGAACACCTTCATCGCGGCGACCTGCGCCGCGAACCGGGCCGCGATCGACGACCCCGAGTCGAGGGACTGCTGCGACGTGGTGATCTTCCCGTTCTTCCAGTAGATGTCGGTGTAGGACCCGCCGGTCATCGACGACGCGAGGGTGATGCTCCCGGACAGGGACGACGCGATGGACTGCGCCGCCGACGCCATCGCCGCCTTCAACTGGTCGGCGAGGGTCTGCGCCGCGGACTTCGCGGCCTTCGCTGCCTTCGGCGCGCCCGAGGCGATACCCGAGCCGACACCGGAGGAGAACGCCTTACCCGCCGACACGCCAGCCTTCTTCGCTGTCTCCGTGAACTTCGGGACCTGCGAGTTGTAGACGGACTGCATCCCGGCGCGCGTCGAATCCGTCACGGTCATCATGTGGACCGTGACGGTCAGGTCTGTGACGATCCCACCCAACGCCTTGTTGACGTCGTTCGCCCAGTTCTGCACATTCTGCGACGCCGTGTTGAGATCCTTGGCGAGGCCGTGCATGCCCAGGAAGTCGGCGGCCTTCGCCGCCGCTGAGATCAGGTCAGCGTAGTAGCGGAGGATCGTCGTGACCATGAACTGCACGCCGCGGATCGCATCCGCCGCGACAGTGTTCACGATGTTCCGGAACGTCTGGAACTTCTCGTACGCGTACACGACACCGGCGGCGAGGACCACAAGACCCTTGACGACGAGGGCGATCGGGTTGGCGGACATGGCGAGGTTGAACCCGTTCTGCACGATCGTCGCAGCCTCCACAACCGCCTTGAACGCCACCACGGCGACCCGCAGGGCGATGATGCCGGCCGCGCCGATCGCCAACCACTTCACCCAGCCCTCGACGGCCTTCTGGTTCCGGCTGACCCACCCGGCGAA
>DATKTF010000191.1:0-11311 GCA_035531255.1 Cellulomonadaceae bacterium | reverse complement strand
AGCGTCCCGCCCAGGGACGAGAACAGCCCAGCGAAGATCGGCACGATGAAGAGCAGCATCCCGAACGTCGCGAGGATCGCGATGACAAACACGACGACCGGGTAGGTCATCGCCGACTTGATCTTGCCGCGAAGCTTGACCTCGGACTCGAAGTTCTCCGCGACCGACACGAGCACCTGGTCCAGAAACCCGCCGACCTCACCGGCCTTGACCATGTTGATCATGATCGGCGGGAACACGTCGGCATGCTTGGTGAGCGCAACCGAGAACGACACCCCGGTCTCGACGTCGTTGCGGACCTGCGCGAGCGTCTTCGCGAGCGGTTTCGACTCGGTCTGCTCGGCAAGGATCGCGAGGGCCCGGAGCAGCGACAGCCCCGCGCTGATCATCGTCGCGAGCTGGCGCGCCATGATCGCCAGGTCCTTGAGGGTGATCTTGGGACCGAACCCCGGGATCCTGATCTCCCGGCTCATCCCCGTGTTTGTCACCTCGGAGATCGACATCGGGGCCATGCCCATGCCCTTGAGCCGGTTCGCCACCGCGGCCTGGTTGGTCGCCTCGATGCGCCCCTTGATGATCTTGCCGGTGCGGTCCCGGACCGCGTACTCGAACGTCTTCGCGTCAGCCATCAGACCGTCTGCCCTCCGAAGTTCTGACCGCTGAAGCCCTGCGCACCGCCGACGCCGGCTGCCCCCTGGCTGCCGCCGGAGAACCGGCCTGTCAGGCGGTTGTAGTCCTCGACGTTGTGGGCCTTCTCGAGCCCCGTCTCATAGGTGATCCTGCCGTTCTTGACGAGGTCGGCCAGGTGCTGGTCGAGGGTGTGCATCCCCTGCTTGGCGCCGGCCTGCATCGCCGAGTAGATCTGGTGCGTCTTGCCCTCGCGAATGAGGTTGCGGACCGCGGCGGTCGCGATCATGACCTCCGTCGCGACCGCGCGCCCGGGACCGTCGCTCCGCTTGCACAGCGTCTGGCAGACGACGCCCTGGATCGCGCCCGCGAGCTGGGTACGCACCTGCGCCTGCTGGTGGGCGGGGAACACGTCGATCACGCGGTCGATCGTCTGCGCCGCGTCCTGGGTGTGGAGGGTCGCGAACACGAGGTGCCCGGTCTCCGCCGCGGTGAGCGCGACCGAGATCGTCTCCAGGTCGCGCATCTCGCCGACGAGGATGATGTCCGGGTCCTGACGCAGCACGTGCTTGAGGGCGTTGCCGAACGAGTGCGTGTCCGTCCCCACCTCGCGCTGGTTGACGACCGCCTTCTTGTGCCGGTGGAGGAACTCGATCGGGTCCTCGACCGTCATGATGTGGTCGGCGCGGGAGCGGTTCGCGAGGTCGACGATCGCGGCGAGCGTCGTCGACTTCCCCGACCCCGTCGGTCCGGTGACGAGGACGAGCCCGCGCGGCAGGCCGGCGAAGGTCCCGACGACCGGCGGGATCCCCAGCTCCTCGAGAGGTTTGATCTCGTAGGGGATCAGACGGAACGCCGCGCCGATCGTGTCGCGCTGCTGGTACAGGTTGACGCGGAAGCGCGCGTGCCCGCGCACCGAGTACGCGAAGTCGAGCTCGAGCTCGTCCTCGAAAGCCTCCCGCTGCTTCTGCGTCAGGACGGTGTAGATGCTGCGTTGGATCGAGTCCGGGTTCATGATCGGGAAGCCTGCGAGCGGGCGCAGCGAGCCGCTCACACGGACCATCGGAGGCGCACCCGTCGTGATGTGCAGGTCGGAGGCCCCTTCCTTGACCATCGCGATGAGTGCGGCATCCAGCGGGAGGTCGTCCTCCTGGGTCTCCTGCGCCAGCCCGACCCGGCGGACGCGATCGCGCGTGGCCACCCTCGGCTGCGACGCAGCCGGCTCGCGAGGCTCAGCCTGATTCGGGTCGACACCCGTGGGCGGAGCCTGGGGGGCGGGGTAGACCGGTGGCCCGCTGGGCTGCGGCCCGGCCGGTCGGTAGGGCGGCAGTGGCCGGGTCGGGTTACCGCCCGGGGACTGGAAAGACTCGCTCACGGGTCCACCTCCACGTCATCGCACTCGCGTCGTCAGGTTCACTCAGCAGCTCTGGCCCGGACGAGTGCACCTCTGATCACTCATCGGTCCCGTCCCGGTCGTACTTGAGCCGAGGCTCCGGTCCGTTCCGCTACGCGACCACCCGCAGGATCTCCTCGACCGATGTCAGTCCCATCGCCACCTTCTGCCAGCCATCGTCACGGAGCTGGACCATCCCCTGCCGACGCGCCATCGCGCCGATCTCCGCGGCGGACGCGTGCGCCACCGCGAGACGCTCGATCTCCTCGCTCACCTGCATCACCTCATGGATCGCGATGCGCCCGTGGTAGCCAGTCTTCGAGCAGGCGACGCACCCCACGGGGCGATGCATCACGGGGACGTCCTCGCCCGGGACCCAGGGGAACTTCGCGGCCAGCAGCTCGACCTCGGACGGCTCGTACGGCTGCTTGCACTTGTCGCAGAGCTTGCGCGCGAGGCGCTGGGCGACGACCGCGTCGAGGGCCGACCCGACGAGGAACGGCTCGATCCCCATCTCGATGAGTCGGGTGATCGCGCTGGGAGCGTCATTGGTGTGCAGGGTCGACAGCACGAGGTGACCCGTGAGAGCCGCCTCGATCGCGATCTGCGCGGTCTCGTGGTCGCGGATCTCACCGAGCAGGACGACGTCGGGGTCCGAGCGAAGGATCGACCGCAGCGCACTCGCGAAGCTCAGACCTGCCTTGGGATTCACCTGGACCTGGTTGATCCCTGCGAGACGGTACTCGACCGGGTCCTCGACCGTGATGACGTTGATCTCGGGCTTCGAGACGGCGTTCAGGGTCGCGTACAATGTCGTGGACTTGCCCGATCCCGTCGGCCCGGTCACGAGGATCATCCCGTACGGCTTCGTGTACGAGGACTGGTAGATCTCGAAGTTGTCGTCGAGGAACGAGAGCTCGCGCAGGTCGAGACTGGCAGTGGAGTTGTCGAGGATGCGCATCACGACCTTCTCGCCCCACACGGTCGGCAGCGTGGCCACGCGGAGGTCGATCTTGCGGCCCTGGTGGACCACCGACATGCGGCCGTCCTGGGGCTTGCGCCGTTCGGCGATGTCGATGTCGCTCATGATCTTCACGCGGGAGATGACCCCGCCCTGGATCTGCTTCGGCGACCGCTGCATCTCGTGCAGCACACCGTCGATGCGGTACCGCACGCGGAGGTCGTGCTCCTCCGGCTCGATGTGGATGTCCGAGGCCCGGTCCGTGATGGCCTGACTCACGAGCAGGTTGACGTACCGGACGATGGGCGCGTCCTCGTCGACGAAGTCACCCATCCGCGACAGGTCGTCGTCGGAGTCGGGCTGCTCCTCCTCGTACGCGGACGAGAGGTTCTCCATCTCACCGTCTGCGCGACAGAACCGGTCGATCGCCCGCACCAGGTGGTCGTAGGTCGTGACGACGGGGCGCACCTGTCGCCCGGACATCGTGCGGACGTCATCGACCGCGACGACGTTGCCCGGGTCCGCAGTCGCGAGGACGAGCACGCCGTCGTCGAGCGCGATCGGCAGGACGACGTATCGGCGGCACAGGGCGGCCGGAACCAGCGCGACGGCCTGGCGGTCGACGGAGTACTCGTCGAGATCGATGAAGTCCATCCCGACCTGCCGCGCCAGAGCGGCGACGAGCTGAGCCTCCGTGAGCACGCCGTTCTCGACGAGCGTGCGCCCCAGCGACTGGCCGCGGGCCAGCTGCTCGTCGATGGCGGCCATGAGCTGTCCCTCGGTGAGGAGTCCCTCGTCGAGAAGAATCTCTCCCAGCTGCTTCACAGGCCTGCTCCTCGTCATGGATGCTGCTCGCAAGGCCCACCGCGGACTGCGGCACCCCGGCGGACGGCGATGGACGCACGCCGTCACCATCTTCATCGGCAGACCCGCACGCACACCTGAGACTTCAGCGCGCGGATCTCTTGTCAGGATGAGTCCCGTGACCGGCAAGAGCTGCCTCGAGGGCCGCGTCCATCGCCGCGAGAGGAGCCGGCCGACCTGTCATGAGTCGCACCTGCTCGGCGGCCTGGTGCAGCAGCATGCGCTCACCGCCGACGACCGCGCCGCCCCCGTGCGCCCACGCGACCGAGAGCGCCGTCGGACGGGGCTCGTACACGACGTCGAGGAGAGCGCCGAGAGAGGTGGCGACGTGGGACGCGAGTCGCGCGGCGATCGGGTCCGCACCGTGCGCCGGGAGCGTCGAGATGACGATGTCGGCCTCGAGCATGCTCTCGGCCGCATCGTCGAGAGGGAGATAGGTCGGTTCGACACCCATGCGATGCGCGGCGCGGATCAGGGCACCGCTGCGTCCGAGGGAGCGCAGGTGCACGGTGGGCGTCGTGCACCCCAGCTGGCCGAGCGCCGCGAACGCGGAGGCTGCGGTGGCGCCGGCACCGAGGACGACGGCCCGCGGGCGCACCGGCAGCGGCCGACCGGCCGCGCCGACGGCCTCCTGCAGCGCGGCGACGATGCCGTGCACGTCCGTGTTGGCGCCGACGAGCACCGGGCGCCCCTTCCGCGCGGCGTCCCCGGGCCGGACCGGTCGACCCTGGACCAGGACGGTGTTCACCGCGCCCACCACCTCGGCGAGCGGCTCCACGTGGTCCAGCATCGGGATGACCGCGTGCTTGAGCGGCATGGTCAGGCTCAGGCCGGCCCAGTGGTGGTCGAGGCTCGCGATGACCTCGGCCAGCTCGGACTCCTGGACGTCCTGCCTCCCGTACTGCCAGTCGACGAGACCGAGAGCGCGGTACGCGGCCAGGTGCAGCGCAGGAGAGAGCGAGTGGGCGATCGGGTGCCCGAGCACCGCCGCCCGGCGCCCGCCGCTCAGCCCTTCGTCTTCAGCCACTGCTGGTACTGCGCCGACCCGGCCAGGAACTCGTTGTAGCTGCTCGTGAAGATCGTCTCGCCCGTGTCGAGGTTGACGGTGACGAAGTAGATCCAGTCACCCGGCGTCGGGCTCAGCGCCGCCTGGATCGTCGCCTGTCCCGGGTTGGAGATCGGCGTCGGCGGGAGGCCCAGGTGCAGGCGCGAGTTGTACGGGTTGTCCACCTTGAGGTCGGCCGCCGTCAGGTCGATCGCCGCCTTGTTGAGCCCGTACGCGTTGATGGTGTCCATCCCGAGCGGGATCTGCCGGGCGATCCGGTTGGCGATCACGCGCGTGACCTTCGGGTACTGGTCCGGGAACTTGACCTCCTTCTCGGCGATCGAGGCGGTCGTCAGCACCGTCTCCCGCTGGTCGGCGGGGACGCTCAGGCTGTCGAGCACCGACACCGTCTTCTTGACCATCGTGCTGAGCATCTGCGTGGCGGTCGATCCAGGCTCGAACTCGTACGTCGCCGGGAAGAGCCAGCCCTCGACGTGTCCCCCGGCCTCGGCCGGGAGCCCGATGCCTGCCGGGTCGGCCGCTGCGGCGGTGATCGTCGCGACCGGGACCGTCGTGACGGACGAGATCCGGTCGTAGATCTGTGCCGCGGTGAGCCCCTCGGGGATCGTCACCTTGTACGAGACCCGGCTCGCGGGGTCGAGGAGGCGCGTGACCGCGTCCTGCGCCTTCATCTCGAGCATCAGCGTGTAGGTGCCCGGTTGGATCGAGGACGCCTTCGGGTCCGCCTTGAACGCATCCGTGAAGGCCGACCGGGTCGCCACCACACCGTCCTCGACGAGCGTCGAGGCGATGGCCGCACCGCTGTCCCCGGGCTTCACGACGACCTGCACCGAACCGTGCCCGGGACCGGGGTAGTCACTGACCGACGTCAGCGACCCTCCGGACAGCGACGGCAAGATCGTCTTCATGAGGAAGTACCCGGCGGTCGCCACGAGCAGGAAGGCCACGACGAGCGCGACGCTGCTCCGACGGCGATGGCGCCGACGGTTGCCGCGTCGCTCGGGCCGCCGGCGCGGTCGTCCGGGGTCCGTCGAGTCGAGGTGCTCGTCGGTCCCAGCGGGGGAACCGAGAAACAGGTCACTCATCGTCGCCGTCCCTTCTCGTGCCCCCCGACATCGTCCACGACCGTACCTGACCCAGGGCGACGGTCTGACGCCGCCACCCGCTCCCCCGCACGCTTCCCACCGGCCCGCTCCGCCTCGAGGGCGGACTGCAGGATCACCACAGCAGCGACCTGGTCGACCACGGCGCGATGGCGCCGGCCGTCTCTGCCCGACGCGTGCAGCGCCTGGTGAGCCGTGACGGTGCTCATGCGCTCGTCGACGAGCATCACGGGCACCGGCGCGACAAACCGGGCCAGATCACCAGCGTACGCGCGCACCGAAGCAGCAGCCGCACCCTCGACGCCGGACAGGTGCCGCGGCAGGCCGACGTACACGACCCCGGCCGCGCGCTCGGACACCTCGGCGGCGATCCGCAGGAGGTCGGACGGTGGGTCGGCGACGTCGCGACCGACGTGGCCTCGAGCGAGGGTCTCGACCGGAGTCGCGATCATCCCGTCCGGGTCGCTCACCGCCAGGCCGACGCGGACCGTCCCGACGTCGACCCCGAGCCGTACCCCGCGCGGGAGTACCGGCACCGCACCCGCATCCGTCACGTCAGGCCGCGTCGCGGACCTGGCGCACGATGGCCGCCAGGGCAGGGTCGAGCTGATCGGCGAGCGTCCCGCCGCCCTGCGCCATGTCGTCCTTGCCGCCCCCGCCGCCGCCGAGGACGGTCGACGCCGTCCGCACGAGCGCACCCGCGCGCACACCCCGCTCGCGCGCACCGGCATTGGTGACCACCACCACGAGAGGCCGGTCCTTCGACACCCCACCGACCGCGACGACGGTCGGAGCCGCGTCACCGAGGCGTCCTCGGACGTCCAGGGCGAGAGCGCGGAGATCATCGGCCGACGCCACCTCACCGGCGTCGTGGGCGACGACCCGCACGCCGCCGACGTCCGACGCACGCGAGGCGAGCGTTCCCGCGGTCGCCAGCACCTGCGCCTGGCGCACCGCCGCGAGCTCCTTCTCCGCGTCCCGGAGCCTCGACACCAACGTGCTGACCCGGTCGTGGAGCTCGTCCGGCCGCGCGCCGAGGAGCCCGGTGAGCTGCCCGACGAGCGCGTGCTCCTTCGCCTGGAACCCGAAGGCACCCTCCCCGACCAGGGCGTCGACCCGTCGGACGCCCGACCCGATCGACGACTCTCCGAGGAGGGTCACGAGACCGAGCTGACCCGACCGCTTGACGTGCGTCCCCGCGCAGAGCTCACGTGACCAGTCACCACCGATCGAGACCACGCGCACCTCGTTGCCGTACTTCTCCCCGAACAGCGCCATCGCCCCAAGTGCGCGCGCCTGGTCGATCGGCATGATCTGCTCGGTGACCTCGAGGTCCTCGGCGAGCTGCGTGTTGACCCGCTCCTCGATCTCCGCGAGGGCGCCGCTCGGCACGGCGGACGGGAGCCGGAAGTCGAACCGCACGCGGCTCGGCGCGTTCTCCGAGCCCGCCTGCGTCGCCGTCTCGCCCAGGGACTCGCGCAGCGCCTTGTGGACCATGTGCGTCGCGGTGTGGGCGCGGCTGATCGCCTTGCGTCGCTCCACGTCGATGCGCGCGGTACCGGGCTGCCCCACGGTGATCGTGCCGTCGACCAGACGTCCGCGGTGCACCGACAGGCCCTTGATGGGCGCCTGCACGTCGTCCACCTCGACGGTCGCACCGTTCTCGAGGACGATCGTGCCCTGGTCGGCGAGCTGGCCGCCCGCCTCGGCGTAGAACGGCGTCCGGTCGAGGATCACCTCGACGTCGGCGGGGGCCGTCGCGGCGGGCTGCGGCACACCGTCGACGAGCAGCGCCGCCACCTGGACGCGAGCCGTCTGCTCGGTGTAGCCGAGGAACTGCACCGGCCCGCCGAGGTCACCCTGCACCTGCTGGTAGACGCCGGTGTCGACGTGCCCTGCGCGCTTGGCGAGCGCGTCGGCACGGGCACGGGTCCGCTGCTCCAGCATGAGCGCACGGAACGCGGTCTCGTCCACCTCGACGCCCTGCTCGGCCGCCATCTCGAGAGTGAGATCGATCGGGAAGCCGTAGGTGTCGTGGAGTGCGAACGCCTGGTCCCCGGAGATGACCGGGGCACCACCGGTCGCGGCACCCTCCGCTGCACCCTTCGCCTGGCGAACCGCCGTGTCGAGGATCGTCGTCCCGGACACCAGCGTGCGCCGGAACGCCTCCTCCTCCGCGTACGCGATGCGCGAGATCCGCTCGAAGTCGGCCTCGAGGTACGGGTAGGACGGCGCCATCGCGTCCTTGCTCACCGGCAGCAGGGACGGGAGCGCGAGCCCGTCCACGCCCAGCAGACGCATCGCGCGGACGCTGCGTCGCAGCAGCCGACGCAGCACGTAGCCGCGGCCCTCGTTCGAGGGGGTGACGCCGTCCCCGATCAGCATCAGCGAGGAGCGCACGTGGTCGGCGACGACGCGCATCCGCACGTCGTCCTCGTGCACGGCACCGTAGCGGCGCCCCGAGAGCTCCTGCGCGGCCTCGATGACCGGGAAGACCTCGTCGATCTCGTACATGTTGTCCTTGCCCTGGAGCAGGTACGCGACCCGCTCGAGGCCCATGCCGGTGTCGATGTTCTTCTGCTTGAGCTCGCCGAGCAGCGGGAAGTTCTCCTTGCCGCCGCCCGCACCGCGCTCGTACTGCATGAAGACCAGGTTCCAGATCTCGAGGTAGCGGTCCTCGTCGACGATCGGACCACCCTCGGCGCCGAACTGCGGGCCGCGGTCGACGTAGATCTCCGAGCACGGACCTGCGGGGCCGGGCTGACCGGTCGACCAGAAGTTGTCCTTCATCCCGCGGCGCTGGATCCGCTCGTCGGGGAGGCCCGCGATCCGCTTCCAGAGCAGCGCGGCCTCGTCGTCGTCGTGGTACACGGTGACCCAGATCGTCTCCGGGTCGAAACCATAGCCGCCCTCCGCGACGGAGCCGGTGATCAGCTCCCACGCGTAGGTGATCGCCCCCTCCTTGAAGTAGTCGCCGAAGGAGAAGTTGCCGTTCATCTGGAAGAACGTGCCGTGCCGCGTCGTCTTGCCGACCTCGTCGATGTCCAGCGTGCGCACGCACTTCTGCACGCTCGTCGCACGCGGCCACGGAGGCGTCTGCTCCCCGAGCATGTACGGGATGAACGGCACCATCCCGGCGACCGTGAACAGCAGGGTCGGGTCCTGGGAGATCAGGGAGGCAGAAGGGACGACGGCGTGACCTCGTGCGGAGAAGAAGTCGAGCCAACGCTGGCGGATCTCGGCGGTACGCATGTCGTCCTCGGTCGTCCTGTATCGGTGATGGGTGCTGGTCCGGCGTGCCGGTCGAGCGGGTCAGAAGAAGGAGTAGGGAAGATCCCCGTCGTCGTCCGGGTCGACGGGTGCTCCGCGTCCGCCGGCGGACGGGCGGCGCGCTCCTGGCGCCGACCGAGCGGCCCGGTCCGCCTTCACCGCGGCGATGTCGACGTCCCCGACGAGCTCGTGACGGAGCAGGTCCTCCCGCTCGTGAAAGGCGACAAGGAAGTCCGACCGGATGCCCGCGAGACGGGACGAGAGCCCGCGCCGCAGACCCCGGTCCGAACCCGCGCCCGTCATCGCCCGCTCCGGAAGATCCCCGCCAACGCGCGCCGGGCGCCGTAGGAGAACGCCGCCACCTTGATCAGCGGCGAACCGACCGTCGCTGCGAACAGCGACGTCAGCGCCGACACGTTCTGCGTCACGTCGGCGACGGACGACGTGATCGTGTCGACCCGCGCGAGCTGCGCGTTCGCGGACGCCACGGTGGCCGCGGTCTCGTCGAGCACGGGCACCGTGTGCTCGGTGAGCTGCCGCACCGACTCGCGGGTCTCGTCGAGCACACCTCCGAGCCGCAGCAGCGGCACCGCCAGCAGCGCCACGAGCGCGACGAAGGCGAGCGCGCCGATGAGTCCTGCGACATCCCCGAGCGACATGGCGTTCCTCTCCCGTGCGGATCGTTGCCTGCGGATCGTGCCGAGCGGCGGGCGTGCAGCCGGTGGCGGCCCTCCCGCGAACCTTACCCGGAACGTCCGAAGGCCCTGCTCGCACCGAGTGGCGTGAGCAGGGCCTTCGGCCGGACCGTGACGGTCCGGACGATCAGCGGGCGTAGAACTCGACGACGAGCTGGACCTCGCAGGTCACCGGGACCTCGACGCGCTTCGGCCGGCGTGTGAGCACCGAGGAGAGCTTCTCGAGCTGGACGTCCAGGTAGCCCGGGACGGTCGGCAGGACGTCCCGGTGCGCGCCGGCCGCAGCGACCTGGAACGGCACGGTCGCCTGGCTCTTGGGCTTGATCTGGATGGTCTGACCGGGCTTCACCCGGAACGACGGACGGTCGACGATCTTGCCGTCGACGAGCACGTGGCGGTGCACCACGGTCTGACGTGCCTGCAGGATGGTCCGGGCGAAGCCCGAGCGCAGCACGAGGGCGTCGAGGCGGCTCTCGAGGAGCTCGACCAGCGCCTCACCGGTCAGGCCCTGGTCCTTGCGGGCCTCTTCGAACGCGCGCGCCATCTGCTTCTCGCGCAGGCCGTACTGGGCGCGCAGACGCTGCTTCTCGCGCAGACGCACGGCGTAGTCGGACTCGGTGCGACGGCGCGCCCGGCCGTGCTCGCCGGGCGGGTAGGGGCGCTTCTCGAAGTGCTTGACGGCCTTGGGGGTCAGCGCGAGGCCCAGGGCCCGCGAGAGCCGCACCTGGCGGCGCGAGCGCGTAACTGAAGACACAGTGCATCCTGTCGTGTTGAGGTGACGTCACACCCGCTGACGGAGACGTTCCGGCGGGCGTGGGGCCGACCATGGTGCCTGTCCGTACCTGTCCGGACTGGCGGCTAAGGCCCCAGGTGTAGCTGAGTGGTGCTGGGTGTGGTGCAGCCGAGCGTGGTGCGAGTGGCTCCGATCGGCCGAGGCCGCTCAGAACCCGTCGATCTTACCCCACGGTCACAACGCCGGTGCGCACGAGCCGTTCACCCGCGCGGGTGCAGGATCGCCAGGATCCGCTCGAGGCGCGCCGCGACCTCGCGTTCGAACCCGCGATCGTTCGGGTGGTAGTACCGCGTGCCCACCAGCTCGTCCGGAAGGTACTGCTGCGCGGCGACGGCATGGGGCGCGTCGTGCGCGTACTGGTACCCGCCGCCGTGCCCCAGGCTCTGCGCGCCGGCGTAGTGGGCGTCGCGCAGGTGGGCCGGGACGGTCCCGATGCGTCCGGCGCGCACATCGGCGAGTGCCGCGTCGATCCCCAGGTACGCGGCATTCGACTTCGGTGCGGTCGCGAGGTGCACGACGGCCTCCGCGAGGATGATCCG
>DATKTF010000190.1:0-5717 GCA_035531255.1 Cellulomonadaceae bacterium | reverse complement strand
CACCCGCATCGCCCCCAACGACCCGCATCGCCCGCATCGCCCGCATCGTCAGGGTTTGATCGATACCCTGACGGTGGTCGACTCCGAAGGCTGGGAGAGGTCCACCGCGACCATGCTCGTGGAGTACTTCCGCACCGAGATCGTCCGACCGCTGGCAATCGACGCCGGCCTGCGCGGAAGAGCCGCGTCACAGGCGGAGGCCACCAGCGGTGAGACGGCGGCCTCGACGGCCCGCCGCACCGCGTACCCCAACGCGTACCCCAACCGCATCATGTACGCCCTCATCCGGCGATGTCCGCCCGCGTGTCCACTGCCGGCTGACCAGCACAGACGCACACGGGCGGACCTCGGCGAACGGGTTTCCGGTTCCTGACACGGAAGAGGTCACTGGTTCGATCCCAGTATCGCCCACCAGCGTATGTGCAGGTCAGCGCCGCGAGTCCCACATGGAGACACGCGGCGTCTCGCGCGTCGAGACACTGACAGCAACGGATGTAGCAACGCGGACGCGGGCGGACAGTGGCGGACGCCACGCCGCCGGAGCGGCCAGTTCGGTGTCGCGCGAGCGTTTGCGCAGGTCAGGGCATGCCAGGCCCTTCACCGAAGGTCTGGCGATGACCTCTTCCGTCCGGGTGCGCAGAGAAGAGGTCATCGCCCACCGTGGTGCGGCGAATCGCGCCGCCCCACCGGCCGTCGCCGTGCACGAGCGGCACGATGGGGCGTTCCCCACCCTCTCGTCGACCAGCTCTCAAGGCCCCACCGTTGCTCGACCGCTTCCACCTGGAGCCGCAGCGCGGACACCGGGGCGGAGACGATAGGTCGCGGCGCTCTGTAGGTACCAGACACGCGCACGCACGGCGTGCTCCGTCGGCCTGCAGCTCGACCTGACCGGCACCAGCCGCGGTGGCGTCCTGGGCTCACATCCGGCCGGCCGCCTCATCCCGACTGAGGTTGAGGCGTGCCACACCTTGACGTGCGCGTAGACACATGGCGGGGGGCATCGTCAGGGTGGCTTCATGACGTGGGTACGGGAACGAGTCGAGCTGGCGCTGTTTGTGGTCTCCACCGGGCTACTGCTCGTCGGTGGGGTCTTCTGGCTGGTGGGGCCGGGCGAGTGGGGTGAGGCGCTCTGGGTCAGCGGGACCGTGCTAGGGCTGGTGTTCTCGGTGGTCTGGACCGTGACCGCGATCCGGGCCGGTCGGCTCAGCGTCGACGTGATCGCACTCCTCGCCCTCGCCGGTGCCTTGTGGGTGGGCGAGCCGTTCGCGGGTGCGGTGATCACGGTGATGCTCGCCACGGGTCAGCTGCTCGAGGAGCGGGCGGCAGTCCGCGCGCGACGCGAGCTGAGCCTGCTCCTCGAGCGCGCGCCCCGCACGGCGCGGCGTCTCGTGGACGGGGGTGTGGTCGAGATCCCGGTCGACGAGGTCGCCGTGGCCGACCGCATCCTGGTGGGCACGGGCGAGGTCGTCCCCGTGGACGGGCGGCTCGTGGCAGGCGGGACACTCGACGAGGCGGCGCTCACGGGCGAGCCCATGCCCGTGGAGCGGTCGGCGGGCGACGAGGTGCGCAGTGGGGTGGTCAACGCCGGTCCGCCACTTGAGATCCGGGCGACCGCGGTTGCCGCTGAGTCGACGTATGCGGGCGTGGTGCGACTCGTCGAGCAGGCGCAGGCGTCCTCGGCCCCGTTCGTGCGCACCGCGGACCGGTTCGCGATCATCTTCGTCCCACTCACCCTGCTGCTGGCAGGCGCAGCGTGGTGGCTGTCCGGGGACTCCGTGCGGGCCGTCGCCGTGCTCGTTGTGGCGACTCCGTGCCCGTTGCTTCTCGCGGCGCCGATCGCCATCATGTCGGGGCTGTCCCGCGCGGCCCACATCGGGGTCGTCATCAAGGGCGGTGGCGCCTTGGAGCGCCTCGCCGCTGGGCGCGTGATGCTCTTCGACAAGACCGGGACCCTCACGCAGGGCAGGCCGGCGCTTTCCGATGTGATCACCGCGAGCGACCGGGTCGACCCCGAGGAGATCCTGCGCCTGGCGGCCTCGCTCGACCAGGTCTCCCCGCACGTGCTGGCCAGCTCGATCGTCACCGCGGCAACCCGCCGCGGGCTGGCGCTGGAGCTTCCTCAGGATGTGCACGAGGAGCACGGGTACGGGCTGGGTGGCCGCGTCGGATCCCACGCGGTGCAGCTCGGCAAGGCCGACTGGATCGTCGGCGGCCCCCCACCCGCCTGGGTGCGCCAGGTGCGTCGACGCGCAGACCTGGACGGCTCGCTGACCGTGTTCATCGCAGTCGACGGCGAACCCGCCGGTGCGTTCCTGCTCGAGGACCCGATCCGGCCCGACGCCCCGCGGATGGTCCGCGCGTTGCGCGACGTCGGGATCAGCCGCGTGGTCCTGCTCACGGGCGACCGGGCCGACATCGCCGACACCGTGGGGCGGATCGTCGGGGTCGACACCGTGCTGGCCGACTGCGACCCGGCCGACAAACTCGCCGCGATATGGGCCGAAGGCGCGCACGCCGCGACGATCATGGTCGGCGACGGTGTGAACGACGCTCCGGCGCTAGCGGCGGCCGGGGTCGGGGTGGCGCTGGCCGCGCGGGGGGCGACGGCGTCCTCGGAGGCGGCCGACGTGGTCCTGACCGTCGACCGGATCGACGCTCTCGCCGATGCGATCTTGATCGCGCGCCGGTCCAAGCGCGTTGCGCTCCAGGCGGTCAGCGTCGGGATGGGCCTGTCGCTCGTCGCGATGGTCGCCGCGGCTCTGGGATACCTGCCGCCCGCGGCGGGCGCGCTGCTCCAGGAGATCATCGACGTGTTGGCGATCGGCATCGCGCTGCGTGCGGTTCTGCCCGGAAGATCGCACACGATCGCGATGCCACCCTCCGACGTCGCCACCGCGCACGTCCTGAAAGCGGAGCACGACGCCATGTTGGCCGTCGTCGAGCAGATCCGTGGGGTTGCGGACGCGCTCTCGACCCACAACGCCGACCTCGTTCCTGCGCACGGGCTGCTCGACCGCCTCGAACGCGAGCTCATCCCGCACGAGCGTGCCGATGAGGCGTTGCTCGTCCCGCTCGTCACGCGAGCACTCGGCGGCTCGGATGCGACCGTCTCGCTGAGCCGCACCCACGCAGAGATCGAGCACCAGGTCAGCCGGCTGCGCAGGCTGCTCCGCGACGTCGACAACGACACCGTCCAGCCGGAGGATGTCGTCGAGCTCCGTCGCCTGCTCTACGGGCTGTACGGGATCCTGCGCCTGCACAACGCCCAGGAGGAAGAGGGCGCGTTCAGCCTCGTGCCTGCTGGGGTGGCGACCTCTACCCGGGCGAGTCGACGCTGACCCACACAGCGCGGGCGGCTCCGGTGGCAACGTCGACCGGTACCTCGCACCCATCCGCTGCGCTCGCGCGCCTGACCGACAACGAGCCAGCCTCGACGTCTCGTGACTCAACGCGCAGGCGGGTCCCGATCGAGATCGCGCGGGCTTCGAGATAGCGGAGGATCGTGGGCTCGCGGTCCGAGATCCGTACGACCAAAACGGGAGAGTCGGTCTGGGCCTCGGTGAGGCGGGTCGCGTCGACACGCTCGACGGTCCCGTCCGCGCGGGGAATCGGATCGCCGTGCGGATCGAACGCGGGGTTGCCGAGCAGGTCATCCATCCGGTTCAGGACGAGATCGGATACCGCGTGCTCAAGCGCGTCTGCCTCGCCATGGACCTCGTCCCAGCTCAGTCCCAGGCACTCGACGAGGTAGGTCTCCAGGACGCGATGACGGCGCACGACCGTGACCGCGATCTCGCGACCCGCAGGCGTCAGGTCAATGCGACCGTAGGGCTCATAGTCGATCAGGCCCTCGCGCGCGAGCTTCTTCAGATTCGCTGAGACCGACGAGGGTGTCACGCTCAGGATCGACGCGATCTCCGTGGTCGACACGGGTTCCCGGGGCCACTCCTGCGTCTTCCAGATGATGGTGAGGTAGTCCTCGGTCATCGTCGAGACACGCGGGCCTGCCATGCGGCGATTCTAGGACCGATGCGCCCACGCAGCCGCGGAGCGGCACCGCACCTGGTCCTGAACGGGCCGGGGCTGGATCACTGCCGGAGACCCGGACGGCCAAGTGCAGCACGACGCCACCCCTGGCCACCGCCGAACTCGGCATCGCCATCGGCGACGTGGACTGCGATGTTCCTCCGGAGACCGCAGCCGGCGAGCTGACGGGCAAGATCCCGCGCGCGGTATCCAGGCGGTCGCCCACGCCCAACGGGCCCGGTGCAACGAGCAGGACACACCCCCGTCACGATCGAGGCGCTCGGGCCCACGGCGTCTAATCTCGTGACGAGCGTGCCGGCTTTGGGGGACGCCTCGCCGATCATGCCGATCGCGGCAGCCGTCCACACACGCGCCACCGATAGCGTGAACGTCGTGACGTTCGCACCCGCCAGGCCCAAGATCCCGAAGGTATCTCCTGCATGTCTATGCAAGACGGCCCGCTCTGCGCAAGGGCGCCGACGACCGAAGAGCCGACAGCAACCCGTGTAGCAGCCCGCCGACGATCGGCCCCGTCCGCCGGTGTCCGCCCGCAACCGCACACCCCGCGTGACCTGCACACACGGACGTCAGCGGACACGGGCGGACGTCGTTCCGATGACTGACACGGAAGAAGTCACTGGTTCGATCCCAGTATCACCCACCACGTTTGTGCAGGTCAGCAGTGCGCGTCCCACATGGGAATGCGCCGCATCTCATTGATCGAGACGTTGACAGCAACGGGTGTAGCAACGCAGCCGCGCGCCGCCACAGTCGAGGGGGCGCGTCGCACCCGCTCGAACCACCGCCCCGGGCCGTTGTAGCAGGTCAGCGGCTCGCGACCGAAGCTGGCCCTGGAGCATGACCCCTTGTCCGTTTCGCGCGACGGAAGGGGTCATGTGCCGGGCGCGCTATCGCACCCGCGACAAACCAGAGCCTTGACCGAATCGGCCTCGGTGATCTGCATCTGTTCCTGCGGACTGGGCCACGGCCGCTGGGGCAGCCCCATGCTTGCAGCAGGAACGGCCTCACCCGTGGACGTGCGCGCGCTGCTTGCCTCCGCGGCGCCGCGGGCTCATACTTCGACTGTGATCGAAGCAATGCCAGTTGAACAGTGCCGAGGGATCCCGGGCCTTGAACGTCCTCGGTGTCTCCCTGAGGGACGGGCGGCCCGAGGCTGCACGACGCCACCGGACGCGGTTCCACTGTTGGGTTCGGATCTATTTCGTCGTGTTAGGGGGGCGTGAGGGCATGGAGCCTTTGTCAACTGAGACTCCTCGATCCCCAACGACCCCGTCCTTGGTCCAGCTGGTCCGCACCGCCACCTATATCGGCGCGATCGGTTACGGCGGGCCCGCGATTCTGGCGCTGATGAAGCAGACGTACGTGCGGGACAAGAAGTGGATCTCTGAGCAGGAGTTCATGAATGCCCTGAGCCTGGCCCAGATCCTGCCAGGTGCGACCGGCGTCACGGTGACCGGGTATGTGGGATTCAAGCTGAAGAATATCTGGGGTGGCATCTTTGCCGCGTTGGGCTTCGTCACCCCGGCCGCCACCCTGATGACCGTCCTTGCCTGGGCGTATTTCCGGTTCGGGCAACTGCCATTCGTGAAGTCCCTGTTCGCGGGGCTCGGGGCGTTGGTGGTGGCACTGCTGGTGAACGCCGTCCTCGTACTGGGCAGGTCAGTCTTCCC
>DATKTF010000189.1:0-6318 GCA_035531255.1 Cellulomonadaceae bacterium | reverse complement strand
GCCATCCTCCGGGCCGAGGGTTCCGCGCAGGCGGCGATCCTCACGGCCGAGGGCGAGGCGCGGGCCATCCTCCGGGTGTTCGACGCCGTCCACGAGGGCGACGCGGATCCGAAGCTGCTCGCGTACCAGTACCTCCAGACGCTGCCGAAGATCGCCTCGAGCCCGGCGAACAAGGTGTGGATCCTTCCGTCCGAGCTCACCGGGTCGCTCGGCCAGCTCGTCCGCGGCTTTGCCGGCGAGGGGTCGGGCCCGTTCGTCGAGACGGCGGCCGAGGGCGGGACGACTGCCGAACCCACCCGGGGCGAGCGCCGGCGCCGCGTGTACGCCGGCGGCGACCTGCTCACGGCCTCGCTCCTGCTCGACCCGGCCGAGGCGCTCGCTCAGGCGCAGCGCGAGCTCAAGGCTGCCACCGACGACGCGACGAGTGCCGGGACGCTGAGCGGTCGGCCCTTCGACCGGTCCGTCGAGGCAGGCCAGGGGCCGTCGCACGCCGCCGCCCCGGCGGTCGAGCCCGCGACCCCGGTGGAGCCGTCGACACCCGAGGGTGACGCCCCCGCGGAGTAGGGAAGCGCCCCGGCCCGGCGACGATCGGCGCGTCGCCGGGCGCGCGGGGGACGCGCGACTTGTGAGTGAGCACTCACTCAGTTAGTCTCTCGGTGTGACCACCACGGACGACGCCCCGGCCTGCCCTCGCGGCAGGTCCGGTCGAGCCGCACCGCTGACACCGGACGACCGACGGGCGCAGATCCTCACGTCGGTCGTCCCCTTGATCCGCGAGCGCGGTGTCGACGTCAGCACCCGCGAGCTCGCCGACGCGGCAGGCGTCGCCGAGGGGACGTTGTTCAGGGTCTTCCCGGACAAGACGGCACTCCTCGTGGCGGCCGTCCGCCACGCCATCGAGCTCGCCACCGCGCCGGGGCCGGGTCGTCGCGAGCTCCTCGAGATCGATCGCACGCTCCCGCTCGAGGAGCGCCTGAGCCGGGTGATCGCGGTCAGCAACGCCCGCATGAGCGCGATCGTGGAGCTCATGGGTCTGATGCGCTCGATCGTCATGCGGCACCCCGAGCTGGCCGAGGGGGCGCCCGACCATGCGGCTCGCCACGCCCGGCTCCAGGAAGGTCACGCGTTCCTCGTCGAGACGATCACCGAGGTGATCGGGCCCGACCTGCCGCGGCTGCGAATTCCCGTGGACCGCGTCGTCGACCTGATGCAGACTCTCGTGGTGGCCGGGCAGCTCCCGTGGATCGGCTCCCACCCACCTCTCGACCCGGCGGAGGTGGCGGCGGTGCTCGTCCGCGGCGTCCTCACGGATCGCGGCACCCCATGACGCTCCCGTACCTCTCGATGCGGTCGTCACCTCGGTCGGACCCGCGGCCGCACCCGTCCCGTCCCACCTCTCTCCGAACCCGGGAGTCCCGCCCATGCTGATGCGACTGCTGCGGCAGTACCTGCGCCCCTACGTGCAGCCGATCGTGGTGCTGCTCAGCCTTCAGCTCGTCCAGACGATCGCCACGCTGTACCTGCCGAGCCTCAACGCCGACATCATCGACAACGGCGTGATCTCCGGTGACACCGGGTACATCATGCGGACCGGCGCGGTCATGCTGGGGATCAGCCTGGTCCAGGTCATCTGCGCGATCGTGGCGGTGTACTACGGTGCGCGGACCGCGATGTCGTTCGGTCGCGACGTCCGGGAGGCGCTCTTCACGCACGTGCAGACCTTCTCGGCGCGCGAGGTCGGGCAGTTCGGCGCACCGACGCTCATCACCCGCACGACGAACGACGTGCAGCAGGTCCAGATGGTCGTGCTGATGACCTTCACGATGATGGTGATGGCACCGATCATGCTGATCGGCGGCGTCGTCATGGCGTTGCGTCAGGACGTCGCGCTGTCCCGGCTGCTGCTCGTCGCCGTGCCGGTGCTCGGCGTCGTCGTCGGGCTGATCATCTCGCGGATGATCCCGTACTTCCGTCTGATGCAGAAGCGCATCGACACGATCAACCGGGTGCTGCGTGAGCAGATCTCGGGTATCCGGGTGGTGCGGGCGTTCGTCCGCGAGGGGCACGAGGCGCGTCGGTTCGCCACCGCGAACGAGGACCTGCGCTGGACCTCGCTGCGCGCGGGTCGGCTGATGGCGCTGATGTTCCCGGTCGTGATGCTCGTCATGAACGCCACGAGCGTGTCCGTGCTGTGGTTCGGCGCGGGACAGATCGACACCGGAAAGATGCAGGTCGGCGCCCTGACCGCGTTCCTCAGCTACATCATGTACATCCTCATGGCGGTCATGATGTCGACGTTCATGCTGATCATGATCCCGCGCGCGGCCGTCGCGGCGGACCGTATCGGCGAGGTGCTCGACACCGACACGTCGGTGGTGCCGCCGGTGCGCCCCATCCGGCCGGCCGAGCGTCGCGGGGTCGTCGAGCTGCGCGGTGTCGGCTACCAGTACCCGGGCGCCGAGGCTGCCGTCCTGCAGGACGTCTCCCTGGTCGCCGAGCCCGGACAGACGACGGCGATCATCGGCTCCACGGGGTCCGGCAAGACCACGCTGCTCGGGCTCGTGCCGCGGCTGTTCGACGCGACCGCCGGCTCCGTCCTGATCGACGGGGTGGATGTCAAGGACATCGACCCGGACGTGCTCTGGTCGATGATCGGTCTCGTCCCGCAGAAGCCGTACCTGTTCTCCGGGACCGTCGCGTCGAACCTGCGGTACGGCGACCAGGACGCGACCGACGAGGACCTGTGGGACGCGCTGCGGATCGCGCAGGCGGAGGAGTTCGTCCGGGAGCGTGACGGCGAGCTCGAGTCCCCGATCGCGCAGGGCGGCACCGACGTCTCGGGCGGTCAACGACAACGACTGGCGATCGCGCGCGCCCTGGTGCGCAGACCCCTCGTCTACCTGTTCGACGACTCGTTCTCGGCGCTCGACTACGCGACCGACGCCGCGCTGCGCGCCGCGCTCGTCCCGTCGACGCGTGAGGCCACCGTGATCGTGGTCGCGCAGCGCGTCGCGACGATCCGTGGCGCCGACCAGATCATCGTCCTCGACGAGGGGCGCGTCGTCGGGCGAGGCACCCACACCGAGCTCCTCGCCACGTGCGAGACCTACCAAGAGATCGTGTACTCCCAGCTGTCGGTCGAGGAGGCCGCATGAGCGCCGTCCGACCTGGACCGTCCGACCGTTCGCCCGGCGCAGGTGCTGGCACCCGGGCTGCCGCTCCCGCACGGATGGGTGGCGGGCCCCGTGCCCACGGCCCGATGGGTGGCCTCGGCATGCCGGCCGAGAAGTCCATGGACTTCCGTGGCAGCGGGAAGAGGTTCCTGCGCGAGCTCGGACCGCAGCGCGTCAGGATCACCGTGATCATGCTGCTCGGGGTCGCGTCGGTGACCCTGGCGGTGATCGGGCCGAAGCTGCTCGGCAACGCGACCAACCTCATCTTCGCGGGGATCGTCGGGCGCAAGCTCCCGGCCGGCACGACGCAGGCGCAGGCCGTCGAGGCGCTGCGCGCCGCCGGGCAGAGCCGTTTCGCTGACCTGATCTCCGGGATGACCGGTCTGGTGCCCGGCAAGGGCATCGACTTCCACGCACTTGCGGTGCTGCTCGGCTGGGTCGCTGCGATCTACCTCGGGTCGTTCCTGTTCGGCTGGCTGCAGGCGCGGATCACGACGACCGTCGTGCAGTCGACGGTCTACGACATGCGCGAGCGCATCGAGGCGAAGCTCGGCCGGCTCCCGCTGAGCTACTTCGACCACCAGCCGCGCGGCGAGCTGCTCTCGCGCGTCACGAACGACATCGACAACATCAGCCAGACCCTCCAGCAGACCCTCTCGCAGCTGATCACGTCGGTCATGACGGTGATCGGGGTGCTGGCGATGATGTTCTGGATCTCGTGGGTGCTCGCGCTGGTCGCCCTCGTGACCGTGCCGCTCTCGTTCATCATCACGATGGCGATCGCCAAGCGGTCCCAGCCGCAGTTCGTCGCGCAGTGGTCGTGGACCGGGCGCCTGAACGCGCACATCGAGGAGATGTACACCGGTCACGAGCTGGTCAAGGTGTTCGGCAACCAGCAGCGGGCGATCGACACGTTCCACGAGCAGAACGGCGAGCTGTACGACGCGAGCTTCAAGGCGCAGTTCGTGTCCGGGATCATCCAGCCGGCCATGGGCTTCATCGCGAACCTGAACTACGTCGTGATCGCCGTGGTCGGTGGTCTGCGCGTGGCCTCCGGGACGCTCTCCCTGGGTGACGTGCAGGCGTTCATCCAGTACTCGCGCCAGTTCACCCAGCCGATCACCCAGATCGCGTCGATGATGAACCTGCTGCAGTCCGGCGTGGCGTCGGTCGAACGCGTCTTCGAGCTGATGGACGCCGAGGAGCAGTCACCGGACCCGGAGACGCCCGACCACGTCGACGGCGCGGTGCGAGGCCGGGTGACGTTCGAGGACGTCTCGTTCAGCTACTCGCCGGAGACCCCGCTGATCGAGGGGCTGTCGCTGATCGCCGAACCGGGGCAGACGATCGCCATCGTCGGGCCGACGGGTGCGGGCAAGACCACGCTCGTCAACCTGCTCATGCGGTTCTACGAGGTCGACTCCGGCCGGATCACGCTCGACGGCGTCGACGTGTCGACGATGACCCGGGACGAGCTCCGGTCGAACGTCGGGATGGTCCTGCAGGACACCTGGATCTTCGGTGGCACGATCGCGGACAACCTCCGCTACGGTGCCGAGGACGCGACGCACGAGGCGATGGTCGCCGCCGCACTGGCGACGCACGTCGACCCGTTCGTCCGGACGCTCCCGCACGGCTACGACACGGTGATCGACGACGAGGCGACCGGGGTCAGTGCGGGGGAGAAGCAGCTCCTGACGATCGCGCGGGCGTTCCTCGCGGACCCGTCGCTGCTCATCCTCGACGAGGCGACGAGCTCGGTGGACACCCGCACCGAGGTGCTCGTCCAGCAGGCCATGAACGCGCTGCGGGTCGGTCGGACGAGCTTCGTCATCGCGCACCGGCTCTCCACGATCCGCGACGCCGACATCATCCTGGTGATGGAGCACGGCTCGATCGTCGAGCAGGGCTCGCACGACGAGCTGCTCGCTGCCGACGGGGCGTACGCGCGCCTGTACGCGAGCCAGTTCGCGGCGGCGGTCGCACCGGTCGACTGACCGACCGGTCACGGGCGCGCGGTGGGGGAGAATCGCCGCGTGCCCGTGATCACGATCGACGACCCCGCCGACGAGCGGCTCAGCGACTACACCGACCTGACCGACGTCGCCCTGCGGTCCAGGAGCGAGCCGGCGAAGGGCCTGTACATCGCCGAGAGCTCGACCGTGCTGCGGCGTGCGCTCGAGGCGGGGCACCGGCCCCGGTCGGTGCTGCTCGCGCACCGGTGGTTGCCGGACGTCGAGGAGATGCTGGCCGCGGTGCCCGACGGGGGTGCCGTGCCCGTCTACGTCGCGGCACCGGCGCTGCTCGAGCAGGTCACCGGGTTCCACGTGCACCGCGGCGCGCTCGCGGCCATGCACCGACCGGTCCTGCCGACCGTCGCAGACCTGCTCGCGTCGGCGCGTGGCGGTCGGGGTGCGCGGCGCGTGGCTGTGCTCGAGGACATCGTCGACCACACGAACGTCGGAGCGATCTTCCGCAGCGCGGCCGGGATCGGCGTCGACGCGGTGCTCGTGACGCCGCGATGTGCTGACCCGCTCTACCGGCGCAGCGTGCGAGTGTCGATGGGCACGGTGTTCCAGGTGCCGTGGACGCGGATCGACCCGTGGCCGGAGGGTATCGAGGTGCTGCGAGCGGCCGGTTTCGTCACCGCGGCGCTCGCTCTCACGGACCGCGCGATCACGCTCGACGAGCTCGCAGCCGACGCACCCGAGCAGTTGGCGCTCGTGCTAGGGACCGAGGGCGACGGATTGCGGCCCGGGACGATCACCGGAGCCGACATCGTCGTGCGGATCCCGATGGCGGGCGGGGTCGACTCGTTGAACGTCGCAGCGGCGTCGGCGGTCGCGTTCTGGGCGACGCGCTGACGGAGGCGTCCGCGGGGCTCGATTCGCCGACTCCGGGCGGGAGGGCGCGAGGGTGCGAGCGTGGGTGTCGGAGCCGAGCGTCCCACAACGGCGCACGCCGGGGTTATTCTTCGATGGGGTGCGCGGCCAGGTCCGCGCACGTACCGCCCGACAGCGACGTCGAGGGGGATCCATCGCGTGACGAGGACGACGAGCCCATGGGCGGCGTGGCCGGTCGGGTCCGACCCCGCCGAGCTCGCCTCGCGCCTGCGCGCCGCTCACGAGCAGTTCCTGACCGGCGG
>DATKTF010000188.1:0-6553 GCA_035531255.1 Cellulomonadaceae bacterium | reverse complement strand
ATGCCGCTGCTCACCACCGCGATCTTCGGCCTGGGTGGCCACGACGTCCAGCCGCGTGACCTGATCGCGGCGTTCGAGCACATGATCGACGGCAAGAGCGCGCCGCTCATCTACCTGGGGTCGCAGTTCTTCAGCAAGCACCCGACTCCGCAGATGGCCGAGATCGAGAGCCGGTTGCGCGCGGCCTACCCCGACACCGAGCACATGGCCCTCGAGACGAAGCCGAACCCCCAGCTGCTCCCCGAGAGCGCCATGCGGATCCGGTTCCACTCGGTCGGCGGTTACGGCACCATCGCGACCGGCAAGCTGCTCACCGACATCCTCGCCGGTGTGCTCGGCATGCACTCCAAGTCCGCGCCGAAGTACGGCTCGGAGAAGAGCGGCGCGCCGACGAACTACTACATCACCCTCAGCCCTGAGCCGGTGCTCATCACCAACGCCGAGCTCGAGGACGTCGAGGTCGTGCTCTGCCCCGACCACAAGGCGTTCGTGCACACGAACCCCATCAAGGGTTTGATCAAGGGCGGCACGCTGATCCTCCAGTCCGACCTGTCACCGGCGGACGTGTGGCGGCAGCTCCCGAAGTACGCCCGCGCGGCGATCCGCGAGCGTGAGATCCGATTCCTGATCGTCGACGCATTCAGTGTCGCGAAGGAGCACGCACCGAAGCCGGAGCTCGAGACCCGGATGATGGGGATCGCGTTCATCGGTGTGGTCGCAGGCCACGTCGACCGGGTGTCCAAGGGCGCCGACCGCGACGCGATCCTGGAGAAGGTTCGCACCCAGATCGTCAAGAAGTTCGGCAGCAAGGGTGAGGCCGTCGTCGAGGGCAACATGGCGGTCATCCGTGGGGGCATCGAGGCTGTCACGCTGGTCGACTACGACGACCCCGAGCTGGTTGCCATCGACGCGTCGACCGTCCAGATGCGCAGGACGCTTCCGGTGTCCGTGTCCGGGGACATGTGCGTGAGCGCGAGCGCCGGAAGCGCGAGCGGGCTCTTCGACCCGACCTACTACGACGACATCGTCGCCCGGCCGTTCCGCGAGGGCACGATCGGCGAGGCACCCGTCATGCCGGGCATCGGTCTGTTCATGCCACCCGGTTCGGCCGGTGGCAAGGACAAGGGGCTCTTCCGCCGCACCGTGCCAAGCTTCAATGCCGACCTGTGCACCGGATGCCTCGAGTGCGCTCTTGTCTGCCCGGATGCGGCGATCCCGAACACGGTGCACGAGCTGCACGCGCTGCTCCTCACGACGATCGACCGGCTCGACGTGCCGGAGTCGCAGCGCGCCGCACTGCGGTCGCAGGTCTACCCGCTGTCCGAGGGCGTCCGCGAGCGCTACCGCGCTGAGAAGTCGGACATGGCGTTCCACGATCTCGTGGCGCAGGTCGGCGCCGGGCTGTCGGTGGAGAGCCCCGTCTTCACCCGGAGCCTGGGTGCCCTGGTCGAGACGCTGGCCGCCTTCCCGGTTGCTCGCACCCGGCCGTACTTCGATGCGATGGAGAAGGCCGTTCCGGGCAGCGGTGGGCTGTTCACCGCGACGATCGACCCGTGGAAGTGCACCGGTTGCCTGGAGTGCACCGAGGTCTGCGGGCCCGGCGCGCTGACCCCGATCGACCAGGACGACACCGTTCTCGAGACGTTGCAGGAGCGGTTCGAGCTCCTGTCACAGCTGCCGAACACCCCGAAGCGGTTCTACGAGGGATCGACCTCTCCCGAGGGCGACCTCAAGCGTCTTCTTCTGGATCACGACAACTACTACGCCACGACCGGCGGGCACGGTGCGTGCCGTGGCTGCGGCGAGGTCACCGCGATCCGGCTCGTGATGTCCATGGGCCACGCCCTCGGCGAGGAGAAGAGGGTCGCCCACCTGCGCGAGCTGGAGGACGTCGTCGGGCGGCTGCAGGAGAAGGTGGTCGCCCTGACCGCCGATCCTGAGCGGCAGGCACGGGTCCAGTCCGTCCTCGAGGCTCTCGAGCGCCGGCTGTACCTGGTGGAGAGCGGCCCCACGGGCGACGGCCCCGCGCCGATGATCGTGGCGAACTCCACCGGGTGCTCGAGCGTGTACGCGTCGACGATGCCGTTCAACAACTACGTCGACCCGTGGGTCAACAGCCTGTTCCAGGACGCTCAGCCGCTGGCGAAGGGCATCTTCGAAGGGGTCGCGACCGAGCTGGTCGGGGAGGTGCGGAACATGCGGACGGCGCGTCTCGAGTTGGACGACGCGTACGACCCCGCACGCCACGACAAGGCGATGCAGCGCCTCACGTGGGAGCGGATGACCCACGACGAGCTGGCTCTCATGCCGACGATCCTCACGATCGGCGGTGACGGCGCGAGCTACGACATCGGGTTCGGTGCGATGAGCCGGGTGCTGGCGAGCGAGACACCGATCAAGGTGATGGTGCTCAACTCCGGTGCCTACTCGAACACCGGTGGTCAGGCGTCGACCGCGAGCTTCACCGGTCAGGACTCCGACCTGGCACGGTTCGGCGGGGCGCACGACGGCAAGCACGAGTTCCGCAAGGAGCTCGGTCTGCTCGCATCGTTCCACCCGAACGTCTATGTGGCTCAGACGAGTACCGCGATGCACGGTCACTTCCTGAAGTGCACCATGGACTACCTGAGCTACGACGGTGCACCGGCGTTGATGGACGTCTACACGCCGTGCGGCTCGGAGAACGGCATCGCCGAGGCCGCCTCGGCGGCACGTTCCCGGCTCTCCGTCGAGTCCCGCATGAGCCCGCTGTTCGTGCACGACCCGCGACGCGGGACGACGTTGCACGACTGGTTCTCGCTCGACGGCAACCCCGACCCGGACAAGAGGTGGACGACCAGCACGCTGGAGTACCTCGACGAGTCCGGCCAGGTGCAGCTGATGACGACACCGCTCACCCCCGCGGAGTTCGCGCTCGGCGAGACCCGGTTCAAGAAGCAGTTCCGGCGTCTCGCGCCTGCGCAGGAGGAGAACGCGCTGCCGATCGACGAGTACGTGTCGCTCGACGTCGCGGCACGGACGGACAAGATTCCGTTCGTGTACGCGACCGATGACGACCGGCACCTGATCAAGGTGGCGTGCTCGCACCAGGTGGTCGCGCTCGTCGAGGACCGGCTGCGGCACTGGGAGATCCTGCAGTATCTGTCCGGCGGACACGAGGCGAAGCTGACGGCCCTGCACGGCGACGACATCGCGGCACTGCAGGCCAAGTACGACGCCGCGATGATCGCCAAGGAGAGCTCGCTCGACGACATCGCCAGGGCGATGTCCGAGCTGGCGACCTCGAGCCGGGCGCCGGCCGGGCTCGGCGCCCGGGTTCCGGTCGGGACCGCCGGGTCCAACGGTGCGACGACAGTCGCCGCACCTCAGTCCTCGGCGGTCGCGGTGGCGGATCGAGCCGTGTGGCTCGACCCGGCAGACCAGAGCAAGTGCACCGACTGCGGCACCTGCTACCAAGAGCTTCCCCAGCTGTTCGAGAAGACCACGACGATCATCGACGGAAAGGCCACGGTCGTGGCCAGGATGATCCCGGGGGCACTGGAGAAGGTCGTGATCACGCCCGAGCTGTCGGCCCGGATCGCCCGGGTCAAGGCCACCTGCGACGCGGAGATCATCCAGTGACCGGCACCCTGCCCCCTGTCGGATCGAAGCCCGCGGTGTCCGGCCGGGACGACCTTCTGCGCTATCTCGACGCCTCGACGGCGCTGCAGTCCAGCAGCGCCGAGGTCGCCGAGCTCGAGCAGTCGGACGGAGTCACCGAGTACAACCGTCAGATGGAGCTCTTGCGGCGTCGGCTCCTCGCCGAGCCGCAGGCGTTCCGCGAGATGTTCATCTCCGACGGCATGTCCGCGGTCGCGTGGGAGTTCACGCAACCGGAGCTCGGGGCGGACTTCACCCATGCGCTGTGGTCGATGCTGCAGCGCGGTGACGACGCGAGCACCGTGCTGATGCGGTTCCTCTGGACCCTTCCGCTCGGGAAGAAGCGGCTGTTCATCCGGGCGATAGACAAGCACCTGTCGGACCGCTACCCGATGTTCGACGGCTTGTCGGACGGGTGGCCCGCGAGCACCAGCATCCCGCCTTACGTGCGTGACGCCGAGTCGCGGTCGAAGGATTTCGGACTGGTCAACCAGGGGTATCTGGGCTACATGTCGCTCGGCTACAGCCGCGAGGACGTCGACCTGTTCGTGTGGCTCGAGGCGCTGCGTGACAAGCAGTGCGCCGAGAAGCCGTGCGAGCTCGGGATCTTCCTCGCGAACCACCGTGAGCCGAAGGGCGGCTGCCCGGTCAAGATCCACATCCCGCAGGTCCTGGAGCTGATCGGCAATGGCCGGTTCCAGGACGCGCTTGAGCTGATCGAGGGCAGCAACCCGTTGCCCGACGTCACCGGCAGGGTGTGCCCGCAGGAGCTCCAGTGCCAGGGCGTCTGCCTGCACAAGGACAACCCGATCCAGATCGGCCAGGTCGAGTGGTTCCTTCCGCAACGAGAGAAGCTCGTCAACCCCGACTCGATCACGGCACGGTTCGCCGAGATCCCCGACCCGTGGGACCGCGCGGAGCGGCCACCTGTCGCGATCGTCGGATCGGGGCCCTCGGGGCTGATCAACGCCTACCTGCTCGCTGCCGAGGGCTTCCCGGTGACCGTCTTCGAGGCGTTCCACGCCCTCGGCGGGGTGCTCCGGTACGGCATCCCGGAGTTCCGACTCCCCAACGACCTCATCGACGACGTGGTCAACAAGATCACGCTGCTGGGTGGCCGCTTCGTCTCGAACTTCGTGGTCGGCAAGACCGCGTCGCTGCAGGACCTGCGCGACGCCGGCTTCTGGCGGATCTTCGTCGGGTCCGGCGCCGGGCTGCCGCGCTTCATGAACGTGCCAGGCGAGCACCTGCTCAACGTGATGTCGGCCAACGAGTTCCTCACCCGGGTCAACCTGATGCAGGGGCTCCGCGCCGACTACGAGACGCCGTTGCCCGACACCGAGGGCAAGCAGGTCATCGTCATCGGCGGTGGCAACACCGCGATGGACGCCGCCCGGACGGCTCGGCGCCTCGGCGGTGACGTCACGATCGTCTATCGCCGCACCCAGGCGGAGATGCCCGCGCGGGTCGAGGAGCTGCACCACGCGCTCGAGGAGGGGATCCACCTCAAGGTGCTGCGCGGGCCGTCGGAGTTCCTCGGCGATCTCGAGACCGGGTTCGTCACGGCCACGACCTTGGACATCATGGAGCTCGGCGAGCCGGACGAGTCGGGACGGCGACGCCCTGCGGCGACCGGCAAGTCCGAGACCATGACGGCGGACCTGGTGATCATGGCGCTCGGCAACGACGCCAACCCGATCATCAAGGACTCCGAGCCACGCCTGCACACCTCGAAGTGGGGCACGATCGAGCTCAGCGAGCAGGGTTCGCAAGAGACGACGCTGGCCGGGGTGTTCACCGGGGGCGACGCGGCCCGTGGAGGGTCGACGGCGATCCGGGCGGCCGGGGACGGCCAGGCCGCTGCACGGGAGATCGTCGGCAACATCGACGTCGACCCGGCGACGATCGGGGCGATGGTGGCCAGCGCCAGGGCCTATACCGACACGGCGTCCACGGCCCAGCGGGTGGTCGCGACGGCGGAGCTCAGCGAGGGCATCCACGAGTTCACGGTGCACTCCCCGGTCATCGCCCAGGCGGCTCAGGCTGGTCAGTTCGTGCGCGTGCTCCCGCGTCCGGACGGCGAGCTCATCCCGCTGACCCTGGCGGACTGGGACACCGAGGCGGGCACGATCTGCCTCGTGGTGCAGGGCATGGGGACGAGCAGCTTCGAGATCAACCAGATGGTGGTGGGGGACTCGTTCACGGGCATCGCAGGTCCGCTGGGTCGCCCGAGCGACGTGCACCGGTACCCGGAGGGCTCGACCGTGGTGTTCACGGCGGGTGGCCTGGGGCTGCCCCCGGTGTTCCCGATCATGCGCAAGCACCTCGAGACAGGGAACCACGTGACCCTGATCGCCGGCTTCCGCAGCGGTGACCTGATGTTCTGGACAGGCGAGGACGAGAGGGTCGGCCGGATCAAGGCGAGGTACGGCGACCAGCTCGAGATCATCTACACCACGAACGACGGTTCGTTCGGCGTCCCCGGGTTCGTCACCGGTCCGCTGGAGGAGCTGCTCGAGGCGAACAAGCGTGGCGAGGGGAGGACGGTCGCCGAGGTCGTGACGATCGGCCCTCCGCTGATGATGCGCGCGGTGAGCGACCTGACGAAGCCGTACGGCGTGCCCTGCGTCGCCAGCCTGAACTCGATCATGGTCGACGCCACCGGGATGTGCGGAGCCTGCATGGTTCCGGTGATCATCGACGGCAAGCTGATCCGCAAGCACGCCTGCATCGACGGCCCGGAGATCGACTCGCACCTGATCGACTGGGACAAGTTCTTGCCACGGTTCCGGCTCTTCAAGACCCAGGAGCAGCGCAGCAGGGTGGCGCACGGCTTCTGAGAGGTGTGCTCGACCACGCTGCTCCGGCGTCGGCCCCCGCTCCCACAGCCGGGGGCCGACGTGCGTCGTCGCTC
>DATKTF010000187.1:0-9215 GCA_035531255.1 Cellulomonadaceae bacterium | reverse complement strand
CCCGGCACCGCCGGATCCGCCTGCAGCTGCGGCTCCGCACGAGCCACCGGCACGGCGCCGTTCCCGCCGAGCGCCTGCGCGATCTCGCGACGCGTGGCGAGCCGGGGCGGCGGCCGCCCGTGGTCGCGCGCGGCGTCCAACGCCTCCGACCAGCCACCGACCACCCGCATCACCGGGTCCGGCGCCGTGAGGCGACGACGGCGACGACGGCGCTTGACCCCGAGGACGACGGCTATCGGCAGCACCAGCAGACCGAGCGGGATCGCGGCGACCGCAGAGACCATCGCCACCGTGCGCCACACCGACGTCCCCTGGCCGTCGTGACGGGGTTCGTCGGTCTGCGGCTGCTCGGTGTCCTCATGGGGCGCGCTCACCGGAGCCGGCGGGGGCGGCGGGGGCTGGAGGACCTGCGGATCGGCCTGCGGCTGCTGCGGCTGGTTGTCGGTCTGCGGGGTCCTGCTCTCCGGCGGGGTCGGGAAGAACGGCACCCAGCCGTGCCCGGCGAACGCGATCTCGACCCACGCCTGGATCTGGGCGCCGGTGAACGTGATCGACGACGCGCCGACCTGCGTCCCGGCCGGGACGAAACCGAGGACGATGCGCGCCGGCAATCCCATCTGCCGCGCCATCAGGGCCATCGCCGACGCGTACTGCTCACCGTCGCCGACCATCAGGCCACCGCCGAGCAGGGTCGCGATGCGGTTCGCGCCGTGCCCGGCGAGCGACGGGTACTCCCCGACGTCGGTCTGGCCGTTGCTGAAGTACCCCTCGTCGGCCAAGGCCTTCTGCAGGCTCCTCGCGACGAGGACCGGCGCGCCGGCCGTCCGCGCGATCTCGGCCGCACGCACTCCGACGACGTCCGGTACGTCGACCGTGGGCGGGAGCACCACATCGGCGGCAGGCGCCCCGCCGATCTCCGTGTCGTCCGGCACGGGGGGCAGCACCGCCTCGACCGTGTACGACACCGCATGCGACAGCCCGCCGGTGAGGACCGCGGCCCCGGTCGCGTCGTTGTAGCGAAGTCGTTCGGTGGCGGACCCCGCGTCGGTCCCGGTGAACCGGAACGCGGTCGCGTCGCCGACGGTCGGCAGCCACACCCCGGACAGCGCACGGATCTGCACGCCGACCGTCACCCGATCACCCGGCATCGACTCCTCGATCGTGCTCCCGACCCGCCGGAACTCGCCCGAGCCCGACGCGCCCCCGCCGGCCACGTTCCACACGACGCCGTCGAACGCGTCCAGCGTCGCCAGACGCACGGTCGCACCCTTCGGCAGGCCGGTCACCGTCAGGAGGTCGGTGTCCTTCTCCTCCTTGACGAACCGGCGGAAGGCGGACAGCGGGCTCGTGAAGGCGCGGGGATCGAACGGCGGGGTGATCTCGTCACGCAGGACGTGGCGCGGCGTGCTCTGCGTCACGACGGGACCGAGGGCCGCACCGGAGACGCCGGCGACAGCGAGCACGAGGACCAGCGAGAGCACGCGGCGCGCCTGCAGTCCTCCGGACCGCCAGGCCGCCCAGGTGACGAGACCGGCCGCGAGCGTGAGACCCACCGCACGCGGCACGACGGCCGTCGTGGTGCCGAGCAGGATCGCCGCGACGAGCACGACCGACGGGACGAGGGCGGCCGCCGCACGCGCACCGCGCGCACGGGAGCGCCAGGCGATGCTCAGCGCCAGCGTGGCACCGCACAGGGCGAGCAGGAACGGCGTGACCAGCAGGGTCCCGGCATCACCGAGAGGCGGATCGAGGGTCAGGACCTGCTTCCAGGACGTCACCACCCCGGAGGCGAGGCCGGTGAGCGTCGCGCCCGTCGGCAGCACGACGTGCGCCATCGTCCGCGGAACCGCGACGGCACCGCCGATGCCGAAGTAGACGAGGACCACGGCGGCGACGACACCGATGCCGCTCCAGCGGCGCAGGGTACCCGCGGTGGCGACAGCCGTTCCGAGAACCAGGCCGACGGCGATCGTGCGCCAGGCCGGCGTCACGCCGAACACGGGGACCAGCGGCGCGAGGGCCAGGGCCAGCGCACCGACCAGCACGAGCACATCGACAACCGCACCCGCGGCACCGACACGCCCGGCCGAGGCGTGCGCGGACCGTGCGCGCACGTCGATCCCCAGGGCGGTCATGTCCCGGCCGCCAGCAGCGCCTGCGGGAGGTCGGCGAGCACGCCGAGCCTCGCGAACGACACGACCCCTCGGGTCTTGACCGAGACCGGCTCGCCGACCGCGCAGGTCACGACCACCGTGCGTACCCCGTGCAGGACCCGGACGGCTGCGAGGACGTCGTTCCCGGACGCCGCAGACCCGACGACCAGCAGGACGACCGAGGCGCCGGGAGCCCGGCGGGCGACGAGTGCCGTGAGGGCGGGGGCACGCAGCCGGTCGCCGCCGGCTGTCAGACCGGAGCAGTCGTCGAGCAGCTGCACAGGGCTCGCCGACCGCAGAGCGGTCCCGCCGGCCCATGCGCTGAGCCCGCGCTCGTCGAGGATCGTCCCGACACCGAGCGACGCCGTCACCGACACGGCGAGCTCGAACTCGGCAGCACCGGCGAAGTCCTCGACGTTCGTGGCGAGCACGAGGGCCGTGTGGGTTCGCCGGGTGTCCTCGTACTGACGCACCATCAGCCGACCGGTGCGCGCGGTGGTCTTCCAGTGGATGTTGCGGCGGTCGTCGCCGGCGACGTACGCGCGGAGCGCGTGGAACGACATGTCGTTGTTCGACAGCTCCCGGGTCGACTGCCCCTCGAGGTCGCGCAGGACCCCCGCGGTCGTCCCCGTGAGCGCGACCACCGCGGGGTGCACGTAGAGGTCGACGGCATCGGTCCACCGCACACGACGTCGCAGCAGTCCCCACGGGTCGCCGCGCACCGACCTCACCGGTCCGACACGGATGACACCGCGTCGCGTCGTCGGGATCGAGAAGGTGTCCTCGTGCACGGCTCCGGGCACCATCCACGGAAGCGCGAAGCTCGTCGAGCGAGTACCGACCGGCAGCTCGACCCGTGCGGGAAGCAGCCGTCCGCGCGCGACGACCTCGACCCGACCGAGCGCGCGCTGCCCGATGCGGACGCGCGCGTCGACGAGCTCGAGCGTCACGGCGTACGCCGAGCGCCCGACGGTGAAGGCGATCGACACCACGAACAGGACGACGAGCACCGCGCCCGCCGTCCCCGCCTCGACCCAGCCGCGCCCTCGCCCGGCCGCCAGCGCCGCTGCGCCGGTGGCCAGGACCACCCAGCCCATCGGCGTGACCGGCGCGAGGAACCGCCGCACTCAACCCACCCGGACCACGGGCGGCGGTGTCTGGGCGACGACGCGGGACAGCACCGCCTGGTTCGTGACCCCGGCGAACTCCGCCTCGGTCTCGAGGACGATGCGGTGCGCGAGCACCGGCAGGGCCAGCTCCTTCACGTCGTCCGGCACGACGAACACGCGGCGCTTCGCCGCCGCCCACACCTTCGCGCATCGCACCAGGGCGATTCCTCCGCGCACGCTCACCCCGACGGCCGCCTGCGGGTCGGTCCGGGTCCCTTCGATCAGCGCGGCGACGTAGTCGAGGATGGCGGCGTCGACGTGCACACCGGCGGCCATCTCAGCCATCTCACCCACCGCGACCGTCGTGATCCTCGGCAGCAGACCCGCGGTCCGGTCGCGAGCTGCCGAGCCCGCCAAGATCTCGATCGTGGCAGCCCGGTCGGGGTAGCCGAGAGAGGTCTTGATCAGGAACCGGTCGAGCTGTGACTCCGGGAGGCGGTACGTCCCTGCCTGCTCGATCGGGTTCTGCGTGGCGATCACCATGAAGGGACGTCCGACCGAGTGCGAGACCCCGTCCACCGAGACACGCGACTCCTCCATCACCTCGAGCAACGCCGACTGGGTCTTCGGTGACGCCCTGTTGATCTCGTCGGCGAGGACGACCGACGCGAAGATCGGACCCGGGTGGAACTCGAACCTGCCGGTGCCCTGGTCGTAGATCGTGACGCCGGTGACGTCCGAGGGCAACAGGTCCGGGGTGAACTGGATGCGCCCGTGCGTGCCCTGCACCGTCGCCGCGATCGCCTTCGCGAGAGAGGTCTTGCCGGTGCCCGGCGCGTCCTCGAGCAGGAGATGGCCCTCGGCGAGCATCGCCGTGAGCGCCAGACGCACGACGTGCTCGTTGCCGAGGACCGCCTTGCCGACGTTCTCCACGAGAGCATCGAACGTCTCGGCGAACCAGGCACTCTGCTCGGGCGTCATGCGGTCTCTCTCTCCTCGGTCGTCCGTCCCACGCCGGTGGCCAGTCGCACCACCGACGGGTTCGCGGGTGGCGCGCTCATCCTGTCGTCACCGCGACGCCGGTCGTCGCACTCCAGCCGAGCGCGTTGCGGGCCTGCACCTCGACGGTGTGGTCCCCTGGGCTGATCGGCACGGTGGTGGACCCGGTTGAGGCGCGGACCTGCGTCCAGTCCACCGGAAGGCCGTCGATGCGGTAGCGGAAACCGCTGACGGCCCGACCGCCGGTGCCCTGGGCGGCCCAGTGGACCGTGAGCTGACGCGGGACCGTCGTGTCGACCGTGACCGTCGGCTGCTGCGGGACGGTCGTCGGTGTGCTTGACGCGGTCGCCCAGTCGCTGCAGGCGGCCTTCGTGTTGCACGCGCGCACCCGCAGGGTCGTCGCAGTGCCACCGATCAGCCCTGTCGCGGTGAAGGTGGTGCCGGTGACCGGTGTCGGATACCCCTCGACCTCGTAGTGGTCGATCGCGATCCCGGTACCGCCCGTGTCCGTCGGTGCCGCCCACGCGAGCGACAGCTGTCCGGCACCCCACGCGGTGTCGTCCGCTGCCACGTCGGCCGCGGCGACCGAGGTCGGCACGCCGGGCGCGCTCCAGATCTCACCCGTCGTGGAGCCCCACGCGGACCAGCCCGCCTTGTTCTTGGCCCGCACCTCGAACGTGTACGTCTGACCGCGCTGGGCGTCGGGGACCTGGTAAGAGAGCGTCGTCCCGTCCAGGCTCACGGCGGACCCTCCGTCGACCGTGAGCTCGTACGCGCTGACGGTGTCGCCGTTGCCGGGTGGAGCCGGCCAGGTCACGGTGATGACGCCGGTGCCCGACGAGCCGATGTCCTGCTGCGTCGCCGAGGGTGCCGGGGCGTCCGGCACCGTCGCCGGGATCATCGGCGCCGACGCCGGGCTCCAGTCGCTCGGGTCGGGAGAGCGGTTCACCGCCCGGACCCGGACCGTGTACTGCTTGCCGTTCGTCAGACCCGTGAACGTCGCGGTCGTTCCGGTCGAGGTGAGGACGGCCGAGCCGGCGTCAGGAGCCGGGGCGATCTCGACGGTGTACGACGTCACCGGCGAGCCCGCGCTCGTGGACGGCTGCCACGTCGCCGTGATCTGACCGTCGCCGAAGTCGAGCGTCGGCGCCGCAGGCGCATCAGGGTGCGCGTCGGGACGCATCGGCACCGAGGACGGGCTGTCGTCCGACCAGCCGACCGCGTTGCGCGCGGCGACGGTGAAGGTGTACTCGACGTTGTTCGTGAGCGTGTCGACGGTGCACGTCGTGCTCGCGCAGTCGGTCACCGTCGGCACCCCACCGGCGGTCGGGGTCGCGGTCACCCGGTACGCACTGATCGGTTCGCCGTTGATCACCGGGGCGTCCCACGCCAGGACCACCGTGTGGTCGCGGACCTCGACACGACGAGGCGCGGTCGGTGCGTCCGGACGCCCGCGGACGACCGTGATCACGCGTCCTTCGACGACGCGGTCGGGGTCTCCTGTGGCGTCCCGGACGCTGTAGCGGGTGACCATCGTGCCGATGAAGCCGGTCACCGGTCGGACGACGACGTTGCTGCCGCTCACGACGGCCGTCCCGGCACCGGGGGTCTCCACGACCGCCGACACCACGGTCAGCGGTGTGTCGGGGAACGGGTTGTACGAGCCCGCGAGCACCGCCACCGCGCGGTCCTGCCCCTCGACACCATCGGGCACCTGGTGGTCGAGCACGCGTGCGAGCGGTCGGGAGCTGGCGATGACCCGCAGCTCGACACGGACGTCCATGCTCCCGCTCCGCCCGTAGCCGAGCGACAACGACAAGGTGCCGATCGTGCCCTTGGCGGTGCTCTGCCCCGCGGTGACCCGCAGCACCGAACCGTCGAGCGCCGCGGTGAAACCGGCGGGCACAGCCGAGGTGAGGAGGAACGCGTACGGGACGACCGTGCCGTTCGCGTCCGACGGTCCGGTCGTGAACGCCGCAAGATCGACCGACACCGGTGCCTCACCGGGCGAGACCTCGATCACCGACGGGTCGAAGGTCGGCGGGTAGTCGTCGACCGCGTAGACGCTGATCGGCAGGGTGAGGACCTGGGTGCGCGCCGTCGGGTCGGACGCCGAGGTGCCGTCGGTGACCGGAACCGTGATCGACGCGGGTCCTGCATACCCGGGTGCGGAGGTGAAGGTCAACGTCGTCGCGTCCACGGTGAGCGGGCCGCCGTTCGACTTCGTCGCGGTCACGGCTGTCGCGTCGGCGATCCGCGCCACCTTGCCGGGGGCGACCTGCACCTGCTCGGCCAACGAGATCGTCAGCGCCTGGCCGGACGCCACCCGGAGAGCGGGGGCCTTCGGGCGACGGACCGGCGGGAAGTCGCCGAGAGCGGGCACCGTGATGAAGGCATAGGTGCTCACCCCTCCGGCCTGGGGATTCGTGTTGGTCAGCAGGTAAGGCAGGGTCTGCGCGTGGTCGACGAGGGTCACGAGCACCGTGCCCGCCGAGCCGACGCGGGCCACCGCCGCAGCGGATGCCGGGACGGAGACGGCGAGGTCGCTCAGCGGACCGCTCGGGTTCTGGGCCACCGCGAGCACGTCGACCTCGACGCTCGTGCGACCCAGCGTGTCGGTCGCAGGGACCACGACGTCCTGCGCGACGGGCGGCAGGTACGGGGCCTTCGGGTCGACCGTGACCATGAGGACTGCGGTCGCGCTCGACCCTCGGGTGTTCGACACGCTGTAGACGATCGGGACCACGCCGGCCACGTCGGGGGCGCGGACGATGACGCGGCGGCCCTGGACCCGGGCGTCCACCCCGGCAGGCATACCGAGAACCGGGGAGAGCGTGAGGTCGCCCCCGCTGGGATCGACGTCGTTCGCGAGGACGCGGACCTCGACCTGCTGACCGGGTCGCACGGTGACGGCGTCGTCGCGGGCGATCACCGGGGCGGGGTCGCGCGGTCGGGGGCTGATCCCGACCCGGATCGTGCCGATCGCCCGCTGACCCACCCAGTCCTCGACGGCGTAGGTGAAGCTGTCCGTCCCGACCTCCCCCGGCAGCGCCTCGTACTCGATCCAGTCCGCGCCGACGGCCGTGATGCGCCCCTTCAGCGGGGCCTTGTCCTCACCGAGGAGCACGACGCCGTCGCCGTCGGGGTCGATGCCCACGAGCGGGATCGGGATCCGGATGTTCTCGCCCTGGAACACGCGGGCCGTGACGTCCTGGGGCAGCGGTGGGGACTTCGTGGTCGCGTCCGACGCGTGGACGTCGACCGTGAGCTGCGCCGACGTGACGTTCCCGGCGGTGTCCTGCACGCTGAACGTCGCGTGCACGGTCATCGGCTTGTCGGTGGCCTGGTAGCGGAGCACGTCCCCGGTCACGAAGAGCAGACCCTGGTCGGGGCCGAGCGGCTCCGCGAGCTCACGGACGACGGTGAGCCGATCACCGTCGGGATCCTCGGCATGGTCCAGCACCGGGATGGTCACCACACCACCCGTGCGCACGGCGACGGTGATGTTCTCGACCACCGGCGCCTGCTGCGCGGCCGACGCGGGCACCGGCTGGACGACGACCTCGCTCGTCGCGGTCGCGACCCCGTTGGACACGACGTAGCCCACGCGGACAGGGCCGTCCAGGACCCGCTCCGAGGAGATCTCCAGCAGCTGGTGCCCGATCACCGCGACGCGCAGCCCGGACCCGTCGGGGACGACGACCGACTGCAGCACCAGGACACCACCGCTCGGGTCGATGTCGTTGACCAGGGGGTTCACGGTCACCTCGCCGCCGGGCGGCAGGAGCGCGAGGTCGCGGACCGCGACGGGCGGGTCCGGCTTCGCGGGCCACTCGCGGACGTCGATCCGGGCGAGCCCCGTCGCCTGCTGCGGGGACGCCGTCACGAGGAACGAGACGTAGTAGGTACCGGGGCGGGCTGCGCTGAACGTGAACGTGCCCGCCGTGAGGTCGGAGGTGATGGTCGCCCCGGGGACGTCGTTCACGCCCGCGAGGCGCGCGGGCTCCCGCGACGTCGACCGCACGGAGTCCAGCGGATGGAGCGTGACGGGCGCGTCGACATAGGTCACCGCGAGCACCGGGTCGATCACCGGCGCGACCGATCCCGCAGCGCGCACGTCGACGTTCAGGTACCCGGTCACCGTCGCGGTCCCGTCCGAGACGATCAGGGTGACCTGCGTGCGACCGAGCGCCGCACCCGTCGCGAGGTAGGTCACCGTTCCGTCCTGACGGAACCGGACGGTCCCGGTGCCGGCCGACGCGCTGAGGAGCAGGAGGTCGTCGCCGTCCGGGTCGCTGAAGTCGCCGAGCGCCGAGTAGGTCCCCTGGCCGCCCAGGTCGACCGCGAGCGCACCGGTACGCACCTGGACCGGGGCCTCGTTGACACCGGCTCCGTGCACCGTGAGCTCGACGGTGGCGGTCGAGGGCGCGTTCGCCCCGCGCCCGTCGGTGATCGTGTACGTGAACCGGACGGTGCCGGTCGCACCGTCGGCCACCGAGATCTGCAGCTCGCGACCGCCGTACACCGGCTCGAGCGTCCCGAACGACGCCGGTATCGGATCGAACTCCGAGATCGCGAGGATCCCGCAGTCCGAGGACGAGTCGTTGTCGATCACCGGGAGGATCGCGGTGCGTCCGGGCCGCACGCCGAACACGTCGTCACGCGCCGTCGGAGGCGCGGACCGCGGTGTGCACTCGGTCGCGAGGGTCTGCTGGCTCCGGGTCCCGTCGGCCGGCGCGCTGCTGTGCACGGGCGCGCTCTCGGGCACGATGTCCTGCCAGTTCGGCTCACGGGCGCTCACGTCCTGGAGCGGTAGCCACAGACGACCACGCAGGGTGTCGTTGAGGGCGACGACCGACCTGTTGACGCGGAACACGACGGTCTCGTCCGAGGTCATGCCCTCGAGCGTCGCGACCTGGGGACTCCGGGCCGCGCAGACCCTGAGGTAGTTGGA
>DATKTF010000186.1:0-5355 GCA_035531255.1 Cellulomonadaceae bacterium | reverse complement strand
GGCCCCGGTCACCCCCACCAGGTTCAGGACGCACAACGACGCCGGCACCAAGGAACCGAGGAGGATGCTCAGCCGCTGGCCACGGAACAGCGCGGGCGAGCGCGACCACCCACGAGCGACCAGCACGATGCCGATCACGAGCAGCAGGTAGCTGTAGACGCTGTGCACCCAGAAGAGCGGACCGTGCTGCCAGGTGTTCGGATCGACCAGCGTCGCGGCACCGGTCCCGCGGTAGAAGGCGAGGTGCCACGGGTTGGTGGCCACGACCAGCGTCAGGAGCACCGGCTCGACGGCGAGACCCAGCAGGAGCGGTCGGCCCGGACGCCATCCCGATCCGTTCATGCTCAACCCGAGGCACACGAACCCCGCGACCATGGTCCCGATGGCCGGGAACGTGGCCAGCGCCGCGATCCCCGCCACGGGGTCGACCGGTTCCGCGACGATCACGGCGTCCGCGAGCGACCACCAGGCCGCGGCGACGAGGACGACAGCCATCGACGATGCCATGACGGTGCGAGCCCGCCGACGTCGCCAGACCACGAGTGCCACGGCGCACAGGACCGCCGCGGCGACGACGAACGCCACCGCGTGCACGACGGGACTCATGCGCGCCTCCCAGCTCGGGGCACCGCGGTCGCCCACGGCCGCCGAGGACCCCTCTCGGGTCCTATCGGCATCGTGCGCCCGGAATCGAGGGCTGGCGGCGGCGAAGATCGCCGTGGTGACCCGCCGCCGACGCCCGCCATCAGGTGCGCGCGCCGACCTCGGCCGCGGCGGCCATGCTGCCGCGGATCACCGCGTCGACGAGCTGCTGGGCCCACGCCAGGACGGCTTCACCGTGCAGCGGTGTGCCGCCGACCCGGGCCGTCGTCGGGAACGGGACGAGGATCGTCCGGATCGCCGGCTTGAGCACCGTGCCGGGGTACAGCCGCTTCAGCCGGAGCTGGGCCGACTCCGGGAGGTCGACCGGCGCGAACCGGACGTAGCGGCCCTGGGCGGTGACGTCCGCCAACCCGACCTCGCGGACCGTGTTGCGGAACGCGGCGACGTCGAACAGCTGCGCGACCGCGGTCGGGACCGCCCCGTAGCGGTCGACGAGCTCGGCCTTGACCTCGGCGAGCGCCGCCGGGTCCGTCGCCGTCGCGATCTTGCGGTAGGCCTCGAGGCGCAGTCGCTCGTGCGCGATGTAGTCGTGCGGGATGTGTGCGTCGACAGGAAGCTCGATCGTGACCTCGGGCACGTCGTCCGGCTCCTCGCCGCGGAAGTGCGTCACGGCCTCGCCGACCATCCGGATGTACAGGTCGAACCCGACGCCCGCGATGTGCCCGGACTGCTCGCCCCCGAGGAGGTTGCCGGCACCCCGGATCTCGAGGTCCTTCATGGCGATCTGGATCCCGGCCCCGAGGTCGGTGTGCGCCGCCATCGTCGCGAGCCGGTCGTGCGCGGTCTCGGTCATGGGACGCTCGGGCGGGTAGAGGAGATAGGCGTAGGCGCGCTCACGACCTCTCCCCACCCGCCCCCGCAGCTGGTGGAGCTGCGAGAGCCCGAGCAGGTCCGCCCGCTCGAGGATCAGCGTGTTCGCGTTCGAGATGTCGAGGCCCGTCTCGATGATCGTCGTGCAGACCAGGACGTCGAACTTCTTCTCCCAGAAGTCGACGATGACCCGCTCCAGCAGGTGCTCGCCCATCTTCCCGTGCGCGACGGCGATCCGCGCTTCCGGGACGAGCTCGTGGAGCCGCGCGGCCGCCCGCTCGATCGAGTCGACCTTGTTGTGGACGTAGAAGACCTGCCCCTCGCGCAGCAGCTCGCGTCGGACCGCCGCCGTGATCTGCTTCTCGTCGTACGCACCGACGAAGGTCAGCACCGGGTGCCGCTCCTCGGGCGGGGTGGCGAGGGTGGACATCTCCCGGATCCCGGTCACGGCCATCTCGAGGGTCCGCGGGATCGGGGTCGCGCTCATCGCCAGCACGTCCACATTGGTGCGGAGCTGCTTGAGCGTCTCCTTGTGCTCGACGCCGAACCGTTGCTCCTCGTCGACGACCACGAGACCGAGGTCCTTGAAGCGCACCTCGCCCGTGATGAGGCGGTGCGTCCCGATCACCACGTCGACGGTGCCGTCGGCGAGCCCGTCGACGACCTCCTTGCTCTCCGCAGCGCTCTGGAACCGCGAGAGCGCCTTCACCGTCACCGGGTACGGCGCGTACCGCTCCGAGAACGTGTCGAGGTGCTGCTGGACGAGCAGCGTCGTCGGGACCAGGACGGCGACCTGCTTGCCGTCCTGCACCGCCTTGAACGCCGCACGGATCGCGATCTCCGTCTTGCCGTAACCGACGTCGCCGCACACGAGCCGGTCCATCGGCACCGGCTTCTCCATGTCGGCCTTGACCTCGTCGATGGTCGAGAGCTGGTCGGGCGTCTCGACGTAGGCGAACGCGTCCTCGAGCTCGCGCTGCCACGGCGTGTCCGGTGAGAACGCGTGACCGGAGGTCGCCATCCGCGCCGAGTACAGCCGGATCAGCTCACCGGCGATCTCCTTGACCGCCTTGCGGGCCCGACCCTTCGTCTTCGCCCAGTCCGACCCGCCCATCTTGTTCAGCGCCGGAGACTCGCCGCCGACGTACTTGGTCACCTGGTCGAGCTGGTCGGTCGGGACGTACAGACGGTCGCCGGGCTGCCCGCGCTTCGACGAGGCGTACTCGATCACCAGGTACTCACGCGTGGCCGCCGTCGCACCGGTGCCGAGCGTCCGCTGGACGAGCTCGACGAACCGTCCGACGCCGTGCTGCTCGTGGACCACGTGGTCGCCCGGCCGCAGCGACAGCGGGTCGACGGTGTTTCGTCGTCGCGACGGCATCTTGCGCATGTCGCGGGTCGACGACCCTGCCCGGCCCGTGAGGTCCTGCTCGGAGAACACGGCGAGGCGCAGATCGACCGCGACGAAGCCCGGCCCCGCGCTCGCCGGCACGACGAGGACGACGCCACCCTCGGGCTCGACGTCGATCGCCGAGACAAGTCTCGCCGGGACGTCTGCGGCCGAGAGCTGCTCGACCATCCGCTGAGCGGGACCGTGTCCCTCGGTCGTGAGGATCAGGCGCCACCCCGCGCGCTGGAGGGAGCGGACGTCGTCGATCGCACGGCCGACGTCCCCGTGGTAGCCCTCGACGTCGCGCGCGGCGATGGTCAGGCTCTCGTCGACGTCGCCGACCAGCACCTCGTCGACGAGCACCGGATCAGCCGCACCGGAGCCGACCCCGTCGGTCCCGGGGTCTCCCAGGCCGAACGGCCCGATGGTCCACCAGCCCAGTCCGCGCGCCGCCGCGCTCTCGCGCACCTGGGCGAACGTGAGGAACGACGCGGCACTGAGGTCGAGCGGGGTCGCAGCGCCCGCAGCGGCAGACGTCCACGCGGCAGCGAGGAACTCCTCGGTCGTCGCCACGAGATCGTGCGCGCGGCGCCGCACCCGCTCCGGATCGCACACGACCAGGAGCGCGTCCGCCGGGACGAGGTCCACGACCGGCACCATCGAGTCGACCAGCGCGGGCGCGAGCGACTCCATCCCCTCGACCGCGATGCCCGCGCCGAGCTTCTCGAGCATCTCTGCGGCGCCGGGGAGGCGGTCCGCGAGCGCTGCGGCACGGTCGCGGACGTCATCGGTCAGCAGGATCTCGCGGCACGGCGGCGCCCACAGCCCCTGCGTCGCGACCTCGAGGCTGCGCTGGTCGGCGACCGCGAACCACCGGATCTCCTCGACCGTCTCGCCCCAGAACTCGAGGCGCAGCGGGTGGTCCTCGGTCGGCGGGAACACGTCGAGGATCCCGCCACGCACGGCGAACTCGCCGCGGCGCTCGACCATGTCCACGCGTGCGTACGCGGCCGCGACGAGGCGGTCCGCGACGTCCGAGAGGTCGGCCTCGTCGCCGACGGCGAGCTGCACCGGCTCGAGCTCACCGAGCCCGCTCACGACCGGCTGCAGGAGCGCGCGGACCGGCACCACGAGCGCCCGGATCGCCCCCGTCGGACCACCGTCCACCGTCGGGTGCGCGAGTCGGCGGAACACGGCGAGCCGGCGCGCGACCGTGTCGCTCCGCGGCGAGAGCCGCTCGTGCGGGAGTGTCTCCCACGACGGGAGCACGGCGACGGCGTCCGTCGGCAGGTAGCACCGGAGCGCCTCGGCGAGCTCGTCGGCATCGCGACCGGTCGCGGTGACGACCACGAGGGGGCGTCCGCGGTCGGCGCGCGGTTCGCCTGAGACATCGGGAGCCGTGCGCGCCCGACGTGACGAGGCGCCGTCAGCACCGAGAACGGCGAGCAGCGGCGCTCGCACACCCGCTGGGCCGACGATGTCGACGACCCCGCGAGCGCGCGCGAGATCGACGGCACGATCGACGGCCGGGTCAGCGAGGAGGACGGAGAGCAGACCGGTGAGACTCATGGATCCTTCGAGGAGCGTGGGCAGCACGACGGCCCCTGCTCCGGGTGGAGGGGGGGTTGAGAGTCATGCTACGGCCCGGTGCGGACACGGTTCCGCGCGGTGGCGGGCTCAGTCCGCGACCGACGTCCTCGGCGTCCCTGAGGCGATCTCGTCCAGCGCGCGCCTGAGCAGTGTGCTCGACGTGTGGACCGTGTACGGGAAGTACACGATGTCGACACCCACAGCGGCGAAATCACGTTCGAGCTTGATGCCCTTCGGGGTCCCGCGCCAGTCGTCGCCCTTGAACAAGACGTCGAACGGCACGACCTTCCAGGTCTCGAGCTTCTCCGGCACGACCTCGGCGACGACCTCGTCGACGTACGAGATGTGGCTGACGATCTCCATCCGCTCGGCGAGCGGGATGACGGGACGATTGCCCTTGGTCAACTCGCACATCTCGTCGGAGACCACCCCGGCGATGAGGTAGTCGCAATAGCGCTTCGCCTGGCGCAGGATGTTGAGGTGCCCGATGTGGAACATGTCGTACGCGCCCGGCGCGTACCCGACGATCCGGCGCATTCGGGGCTCCCTACTCTCGTGACGCAGACGGTCGACGGCGTCCCACGGTTCCGTTCCGACGACTCCATGCTAGGGCGTAGGGGGGCAAACCGGACACCCCGGGGCGCGGGTGAAGTCGCGCTGTCCCCCGTTCGGCCGACACGGGCGCACGACGGGTGTCACGCCGCTCGGTCCACAGGGCGATGCGAACCACAGGGCTTCACGAGCGTCGACCGTTAAGGTGTGCGGGACCGCAACGGTCAGCCGAGGCCTCAGGAGCGTGCCGCGTGGAGATGTCCGACCACCTTCGAGCAGTACGGAAGAACTGGTGGATCGTCGTCGTGACGCTCGTCGTGACGGTCGCAGCGGCGGCGTTCGTCACCGCC
>DATKTF010000185.1:0-7271 GCA_035531255.1 Cellulomonadaceae bacterium | reverse complement strand
TCGGTCCAGCTCGTGTCCGGCATCGGCGGCGAGCACACGGTGGCCGTGCCGGTTCTTGACGGGTCGCTGCCCGAGTACACCGCCCTCGTGCCCACCTCTACCCCGACGCAGGGCTGAACCTCCCGCGGCGACGCCGGGCTCGCATCACGCGGCGGGGATCACCCGAAGCGACCGGAGATGTAGTCCTCGGTGGCCTGCTGCGACGGCGAGGAGAACATCGTCGCCGTCGAGTCCATCTCGATGAGCCGCCCGGGCGATCCGGTGCCGGCGATGTTGAAGAACGCGGTCCGCTCGGAGACCCGCGCGGCCTGCTGCATGTTGTGCGTCACGATCACGATCGTGTAGTCGTTCTTGAGGTCGTGGATCAGGTCCTCGATCGCGAGCGTCGAGATCGGGTCCAGCGCGGAGCAGGGCTCGTCCATGAGCAGCACCTGCGGGCGCACCGCGATCGCGCGCGCGATGCACAGCCGCTGCTGCTGGCCACCCGAGAGGCTCGCACCGGGCTTCTGGAGTCGGTCCTTGACCTCGTTCCAGAGGTTGGCGCCGACCAGCGACCGCTCGACCGCCTCGCTCAGCTCGGCCTTGTTCTTGACCCCGTTGAGCCGCAACCCGGCCGCCACGTTGTCGAACACCGACATCGTGGGGAACGGGTTCGGTCGCTGGAACACCATGCCGACGGTCCGGCGCACGGCGACCGGGTCGACGTCCTTGCCGTAGAGGTCGAGGCCGTCGAGGTTCACCTCACCCTCGACCCTGGTGCCGGGGAGCACCTCGTGCATCCGGTTGAGCGTCCGCAGGAACGTCGACTTGCCACAGCCGGACGGGCCGATGAACGCCGTCACCGAACGCGCCTCGATGCTCATGGTGACGCCCTCCACGGCACGGAACTGCCCGTAGTAGACATTGAGGTCCTTGACGTCGATGCGCTTGGCCACGGCCTGCGCTCCTTTCCTGGGGACGTCCGACGGTAGTGGGATCCGGCGCCGGTCGACGTGACCGGCCCGGAGAAGATCACGCCGAGACGGCGTCGACACTCGTGGTGGGCCGACGACTGGTCGCCTGCCCGGTGATCCTCGCCATCAGCATGCTTCGGTCCGCCCCGCGAGGGTAGGGAACACAGGTGTCCGATTCGCCTGGTGACGATGAACGGACGGTGAACTCCTGGCGAACGGAGCGCGACGGGGAGCCGTCCGACATCGCCGGCTCACTGCCGGCCGGATACGACGACCCCGTCGCCGCCGCTGCGCCCCGCGGCGTCGTCGTCCACGAGCTTGTACCCCAGCCCACGGACGGTCAGCAGGAGCAGCGGCGTAGCGGGGTCCTCCTCGATCTTGGCGCGCACGCGCTTCACGTGGACGTCGAGCGTCTTGGTGTCACCGACGTAGTTCGACCCCCAGACCCGGTCGATGAGCTGTCCCCGGGTGAGCACCCGCCCGGCGTTCCGCATGAGGAACTCGAGCAGCTCGAACTCCTTCAGCGGGAACGAGACCGCACGGTCCGCGATGGTCACCGTGTGGCGTTCGACGTCGAGCCGCACCGGACCGACCTCCAGGAGCCCCTCTCCCGCGTCGTCGTCCACCGCCGGCGCCTGTTGGCGCCGGAGCACGGCGCGCACGCGTGCCAGGAGCTCGCGGAACGAGTACGGCTTCGTGACGTAGTCGTCGGCGCCGATCTCCAGACCCACGACCTTGTCGATCTCGCTGTCCTTCGCGGTCAGCATGATGACCGGGACGTTGCTCCGGGACCGCAGCCGTCGGCACACCTCCGTCCCGGAGAGGCCCGGGAGCATCAGGTCCAGCAGCACGAGGTCGGCACCGTCCGCGTCGAACGCCTCGAGCGCGTCGAGCCCGTTGCCGACCGCGATCACGTCGTACCCCTCACGGGTCAGCTGGTAGGTCAACGGGTCGCGGTAGGACTCTTCGTCCTCGACGAGCAGGATGCGGGTCACGCATCCACCTCCTTGGTGAGCGGGGTCTGGTCGGTCGGCTGCGGTTCGGCACGACGGTCGACGTCGGGTGGCCGTACGGGCCCGGCGACGGTGGGGTCGCCCGGCCGGTGCTGCGTGACGTCTCCAGCGGGGAGCCGAAGCGTGAAGGTGGAGCCGCGCCCGGGACGCGACCAGATGGTGACCTCCCCGCCATGGTCCGCCGCGACGTGCTTGACGATGCTGAGCCCGAGGCCGGTGCCGCCGGTGTCGCGCGAGCGGGCCGGGTCGACGCGGTAGAAGCGCTCGAACACCCGTTCCTGCTCACGCTCCGCGATGCCGATTCCCTCGTCGACCACCGCGATCTCGACCAGGCCGGACTCGGTCCGCACGCCCACGCCGACACGGGTCCCCGCCCCTGAGTAGGCGACGGCGTTGTCGAGCAGGTTGCGGACCGCGGTGACGAGGAGCCCGTGGTCCCCGTACACGACCACGCCACGCTCACCGCCGACCTCGAGGCGCATCTGCTTCGCCGTGGCGCGCGTCCGTGCCCGGTCGACCGCCTCGGCGATGACGTCGTCCACGTGGACGAGCGCGGCCCCGTCGAGCGCACCGGCGACCTGCAGCCGGCTCAGCTCGATGATCTCGTGGACGAGGGCCGAGAGCCGGATCGACTCCTGCTGCATCCGACCGGCGAAGCGCCGCACCGTGTCCGGGTCGTCGGCGGCGGACTCCACGGTCTCGGCCAGCAGAGCGAGGGCGCCGACGGGCGTCTTGAGCTCGTGGGACACGTTGACGACGAAGTCGCGCCGGATCGCCTCGAGCCGTCGCGCCTCGGTGCGGTCCTCGGCAAGCACCAGGAGCAACCCCGGGCCGACGTACGCGACCCGCACCTGCAGCATCACCATCCCCCGGCCGACAGGGCCTCGCGGGAGCTCGAGCTCCTCGTCGCGGATCTCGCCCGTCGTCCGCACGTCCGTGATGAGGTCCTGGATCGCTGCGTGCACCAACCGCCCGTCCCGGACGATCCCGAGCGAGTACGCCGGCGGGCTCGCTCGGACGACGCGGTCCGTCTCGTCGAGCACGACCGCCGCCGACCGGAGCACCGCCAGCACACGGACGAGGCCCTCGTCGAGCTCGCGGGGCTCGGCGCCGGGGACGGCTCGCTGGGTGCGCTCGCTGAACCGGAACGCCAGGGTCGCCCCGACGCCGGTGAGCAGCCCGAGAAGGCCGGCGAGTACGATCGAGAATTCGTCCACGCAGCCAGCGTACGGTCACTGTCGGCGGCTACGATGGCGCCCGCTCGGCCCCGCGCGAGTGCGACGTCGGATGTTCACCTGGGCGGTCCGACCTGTTCACCTCCTGCTGGCACGATTCGGGACGGCTGCACGACGAGAGGGATGACATGCGGGAGATCTTCGAGGCCGAGCTCCGGCAGCTCGGCGAGGACCTGGCGACCATGAGCGAGCGGGTCGAGCGGGCCATCACCAGCGCCGGCAACGCCCTGCTCAATGCCGATCTGCAGGTGGCCGAGTCGGTGATCACGGACGACCTGGCGATCGACGCGCTCGAGCGTGACCTGGACGAGCGATGCATCCACCTGCTCGCCCAGCAGCAGCCGGTCGCGACCGATCTGCGCGTCGTCGTCTCGGCGCTGCGCATGAGCGCGACCCTCGAGCGCATGGGTGACCTCGCGCGTCACGTCGCCCAGGTGGCGCGAGGGCGCTACCCCCACGAGGCGATCCCGCCGTCGTTGTCCGGCACCTTCGCCGAGATGCACGACGCCGCGTGCCGGGTCGCCCGGCGTACCACGACCCTGCTCAAGACGCACGACCTGGCCCTCGCCGAGGACATCGAGCGCGACGACGACCTCCTCGACGCGCTGCACGAGGACACCTTCACCGCACTTCTCGGCGGTGGGTGGACGGGTACCCCGCAGGAGACCGTCGACGTCACGCTGCTCGGGCGGTACTACGAGCGGTTCGGCGACCACGGGGTCTCGATCGCGCGGCGTGTGACCTACCTCGTGACCGGGGACTTCGGCGCCGAGGAGTCGACCGTCGCGCACTGACCGCAGCGCACGACGACGTACGACGAGAGACGACGACAGACGACGACGGGGAGGGGCCTCACGGCTCCTCCCCGTCGTCGGTGACCGGGGTCAGCGTCCCTGGTTCGCGACCGCCTTGATGGCCTCGGCAGCGGCGTCGGGGTCGAGGTAGGTCCCTCCCGTGAGGACGGGCTTCAGGGTCTCCTCGTCGAGCTCGTACCGCAGCGGGATGCCGGTGGGGATGTTGATGCCGGCGATCGTCTCGTCGTCGATGTCGTCGAGGTACTTCACGATCGCGCGGATCGAGTTGCCGTGCGCGGCGACCAGCACCGTCTTGCCCGCCTGCAGGTCCGGCACGATGTCGCTCGTCCAGTACGGAAGAGCCCGATCCAGGACGTCCTTGAGGCACTCGGCACGCACGACGGGCTCGCCGGCGTAGCGCGGGTCGGCGTCCTGCGAGAACTCGGAGCCGAGCTCGATGTCGGGCGGCGGGACGTCGTACGAGCGACGCCAGAGCATGAACTGCTCCTCGCCGTACGTGGCGAGGGTCTGCTTCTTGTCCTTGCCCTGCAGCGCGCCGTAGTGGCGCTCGTTCAGCCGCCAGCTGCGCTTCACGGGGATCCAGTGCCGGTCGGCCGCGTCGAGCGCGAGGTTGGCGGTCGTGATGGCACGGCGAAGGAGCGACGTGTGCACGACGTCAGGCAGCACGCCCGCGTCGGCGAGCAGTGTGCCACCGCGCGTGGCCTCGGCGACGCCCTTCTCGGACAGCGCGACGTCCACCCAACCGGTGAACAGGTTCTTGGCGTTCCACTCGCTCTCGCCGTGGCGGAGCAGCACGAGGGTATAGGTCATGGCTCCTATCCTGCCCCATCCGTGGCGCCACCCCGGAAGGACTTCCGGCCCGTGAACGGGGCCCCGCCAGCACCTACCGGGCCGCGCGGTGCTCGCGGGCCGCGTCGTACACGTGCAGCACCGCCTCGGCCGCGACGTCCCACCCGAACTGCTGCGCGTGATCGCGGGCACCGCGTCCGAGGATCGCGCGCGCCGCGTCGTCCGCCAGGATCTCGGCGATCGCATCCGCCCAGGTCTCGGGGTCGTGGCCGGCGACCAGCCGGCCCGAGACGCCCTCCGCGACGACCGACCGGAGACCACCGACGCGAGCCGCGAGAACCGGGGTCCCGCTCGCCTGCGCCTCTGCCGCGACCAGCCCGAAGGACTCGCTGCGTGACGGCATCGCGACGACGTCGGCGGCCCGGTACCAGTCGACGAGGGCCGGCCGCGGCACCGGCGGGCGGATGGTCAGGTGCTCGGACACTCCGGAGGCGGCCGCGAGGGCCGCGAGCTCGCGGACCGCGGTCGGGCGACCGCTCGGACCTCCGAGGACCACCAGGGTCGGCACCGGGCGACCGCTCGCCCGGAGCACCGCGAGGGCGCGCACGAGCACGTCGGGACCCTTGAGCGGTTGCACGCGCCCGGCGAACAGCACGACCGGCCGGGACTCGTCGAGACCGAGCCGGGCGCGCGCGGCGCTCCGATCACCCGGTGTGAACAGGTCGAGATCGACGCCCGGGGCGACCGTGTGGACGCGTCTCGGATCCGCTCCGTACAGCTCGACGAGGTCCCGCGCCTCCGCGTCGGTGCTCGCGATGAGGGCATCGGCCTCCGCGACCACCTGCTCCTCGCCGATCATGCGCCCGTGCGGCTCGGGGGTGTCTCCCGGAGCGAGAGCGGCGTTCTTGACCCGGGCCATCGTGTGCATCGTATGCACGAGCGGCACGTCCCACCGGTCGGCCGCCAGCCACCCCACCTGTCCCGAGAGCCAGTAGTGCGAGTGCACGACGTCGTACCAGCCGGCCGCGCGGGCTGCCTCGGACCGCAGCACCCCCGCCGTCATCGCGCACAGCTGTCCCGGCAGGTCGCTCTTGTCGAGCCCCTCGAACGGTCCCGCCGGCACATGGTGCACCAGGACCGGCGGCACCACGCCCACGTCGACCTCGTCACCGAGCAGGATCGCTCGAGCCTGCTCGCGGTCGAGGACCCGTCCGTCCGCGTCGGTGCCGGGCAGGATCACCGTCTCCGGGAGCGCCGACGAGGTCGCCCGCGTGAAGATCTCGACGCGCGCGCCGCGCCGGGCGAGCGCGTGCGACAGACCCGAGACATAGACGTTCATCCCACCGGCGTCGCCGATGCCCGGCTGGTCGAGCGGAGAGGTGTGGACCGACAGCATGGCGACTCGGAGCTGTCGATGGGTCGCGTGAGGCACCGGGTCACGTCCCGATCGGGACGACGCAGGCGGGCGAGGGCAGCTCGAGCGCGGGCGCGACCCCGGATGCCACGTCGCCGCCACGCGTCACGACCACCGTCGACGAGACCTGGTTCGCGACGACCGTCGCGCCGTCGACGATCGTGAAGTGCCGCGGCCAGGTCCCCTCGCTCGACGACTCGCCGAGCGCGTCGAGCCGGGAACCGCCGGGGCTCACCGCGAACGTCGAGAGGACGTCTGCCCCGCGCACCCCGACGACGACCGTGCGGTCGACCACCTCGATGTGCGACGGCAGGTTGCGGACTCCCGTGCCGCCTGCCCGTGGCGGAGCGGTGCAGGCCGGGACGGTCTGCACGAGCATGGCCGTGGCGGACACCCGGTCCCATCGCACGACGTGGACCGAGCCGTCCAGCTCGCCGACGACGTAGACGTGGTCACCAGGTCCCACGACGAGATGGCGCGGTCCGGTCCCCGCCGGCAGGTGCACCGCGACGCCGTCGGCGTCGAGCAGCCCGTCGCTCCGGATCCGGAAGCGACGGAGCTCGTCCGTCCCGAGGTCCGTCGCGAGCAGGTGTCTCCCACCCGGGGCAACCATGATCGCGTGCGCGTGCGACCCGTCCTGCCGCTCTGCCTCGGGCCCGGGACCCGACGTCGCGGAGTCCTCCGCGTCGAAGACCTGGACCGGTCCACCTGCGGCGACCACCGCGGGGCTCCAGCCACCCTCCGGTGTCAGCGGCAGCACGCCGATGGTGCCGGACGAGTAGTTCGCCACGTACAGCGTCCTGGCGTCCGACGACAGGAGCAGATGGCACGGGTCGTCGCCGCCGGACCGCACGGTGCCGAGTGTCCGGAGGGTGCCGGCAGCGCTCTCGACGCCGTCGGTGGCGAGCGCGGTCACCGTGCCGTCGGCCGTCTCGCCGACGGCGTAGAGGACGGCACCCGACGGATGCGCGACGAGGAACGACGGAGCCGGGAGGTCCGCCACCTGATGGGCTTCCAGCCACGAGTCCGACGCGAGGTCGAACCGCGCCCGC
>DATKTF010000184.1:0-18522 GCA_035531255.1 Cellulomonadaceae bacterium | reverse complement strand
CTCGAGTGCGGACTGCAGGGCTGCGACGCGCTGGCGGTGCTCCTTCTTCAGGCGGTTGATCTGACCGGTCAGGGCGGACACGAGTGTGCTCTCGGAGTCCTGCGCGACGGTAGGGGCGGTGCCGGGCCGGGCTTGAGCGCGGAGGTGCTCGATGCGGCCGCGGAGTTCCGGGTTGCCGTAGAGGAAGGCGTGGGACACGCCAGCTTCTCGTTGGACGGCCTGGAAGGTGATGGGATCACCTCGCTTGACGAGTGCGCGGATGCCTCGTTCGGCTGCTGTGGTCTTCGCGGCGGACTTCGCCTGGGCGGCGGCCGTCAGGACGGCAATGCGCCGTGAGCGGGCTTCGGTCATGGCTGGGTCCTTCGCTGATGGGTGTGGTCGATCATGAGCGGGACCGGTCCGGTGACGACCGCTCCGCAGCCGCCGCCCTGGATCGCTCGGCCCGGGTTTTCGTGCATGGCGGCGAGCAGTCGGGTCAGGGCGGCGTGCTCGGCTCGGCGCTGGGCGAGCCAGGGGTTGTCCTCGGGCATCGCCCGGGCGTGGCGCTCGTGGAACGCCGCGGTGCTCCGGGCGATCAGTTCGCCGGTCTCGGCCAGTTGACGCGCCAACGAGGGTTGGTAGGTCTCGTCGGTGACGAAGACCGAGCAGGTCAAGCAGGCATTGCCCTTGTCGCACGATTGCAACGGCGGGAGCATGCACCCGCCGTTGGGCAGGAATCGGTCGGCCCGGTTGAGCAGGTGCAGGCTGTCGTGGTCCTCCCGGGAGAACAGCACCCGGGTGCCGTCGGCTTTGAGCCTGGAGGTGGCCAGGAACGCCTGCTCAGCGTGTTCCTCGCGTTGGGCGATGTAGTGCATGGACATCGTCGGGGTGGCGTGCCCGGCGTAGCGCTGCAGGACGTGGATGGGCAGTCCGAGCTCGGCGAGTCGCGTCAGCTTGGTGTGCCGGAACCGGTGGGTATGGCTGAGCTGTAACGGTCGGCCCTTTGTCAACGACGGGCTGGGATTGACCCCCTGGCGACGGATTGGAATTGACCCCTCTGGGGGTTCAGTCGGTCTACTTCTCGCGGTCTTTGGCGAGGAGTTCGCGGCGGGCTCGGGTGCGGTAGGACTCCCCGGCCAGGGTCAGGACTTCGGCGTGGTGGACGAGTCGGTCGATCATGGCGGCGGCGACGACCTCGTCGCCGAAGACCTCGCCCCACCTGCCGAAGGGCAGGTTTGAGGTGACGAGGATCGAGCCTTGTTCGTAGCGGGAGGCAACGAGCTGGAAGAACAGGTTCGCGGCGTCGTGGTCGAAGGGGATGTAGCCGACCTCGTCGATGATGATGAGCTTGTAGCGGCGAATCTTCTTCAGCTCTGCCTCCAGCGCCCCGGCGTGGTGGGCGGTAGCCAGGCGGGCGATCCAGTTGGTGGCGGTGTCGAACAGCACGGAGTAGCCGGCCTGGGCGGTGCGGATGCCCAGGCCGACGGCCAGGTGGGTCTTGCCGATCCCGGGCGGGCCGAGCAGGACGACGTTCTCGGCCTTGGGCACGAACGTGACGGTCGCCAGGTGGGCGAGCAGGTCCTTGCGCAGGGATGGCAGGTGCTCGAGGTTGAAGTCCTCCAGGGTCTTGACCTGTGGGAAGTGCGCGGTGCGGATCCGCATGATCGACCCGGCGGACTCCCGGTCGGCGACCTGACGCTCGAGGACCGCGGCGAGGTACTCCTCGTGCGACCAGTTCTCGCTGCGGGCCAGGTCGGCCAGGTCGGCCCAGGTCCGCCCGATCGTGGGGGTCTTCAGGACCCGGGTCAGGTAGGCGAGCTTGGAGCTCAGGTGCTCGGGCGGGGCGGTCTTGGTCGTTGTCGTGGTGGTCATCTACTTCCCTTCCGTGGTGGCCGACCAGCCCGGGGGGCTGGGGTCGAAGTCGACGCCGAACAGGGCGTCGTAGTCGGGCAGGGCTCGGATCGCCACGACGTGCCCGTCAAGGTGGGACCGGGTGGCCTGGGTGCGGCGGCGGGCGGCCAGGTCCGCGCGCAGGATCCGGGCCAGCTCGCGGTGGGCGGGGTCGGTGATCGTGGCCGCGGTGGCCCAGCAGCGGGCGTGGTCGGCCACGACCTGCCCGGCGCAGGTGGCCACGACCCGGGCCGGGGTTGCGATCACGTCGACGAACCGGCCGATCGCCCGCGGGTCGACCGAGTAGTCGCATGAGCCGATGCGCACGTAGTAGTCCCGGGCCAGGCGGACCCGGTTGGTCAACCCGACCGCCGGTGCGACCGGCGGCAACGGCACCATCGCGGCCCGGTCGGTGGCCCACCGGTCCAGCGGGCGCCCGCCGATCGAGCGCAGGTGGCGGGTGTTGGCCCGCTGCGCCAACCAGTCGGCCAGCTGGATGTTGAAGTCGAACGGGGAGGTGAAGGTGCGCCCAGGCAGGAACGAGGTCTCGAAGAACCCGTTGCGCCGCTCGACCAGGCCCTTGAACTCCGGGTCGCGGGCCGGGGCGAGCTTGATCCGCACCCCCAGCGTCCCGGCGAACGATGCCGCCTCGACGGTCAGCCTGCCCGTGCCGCCGATCGCGGACTCCCGGTCCCAGACCAGCGTCCGCGGACAGGCGCCCCACCCGCTGGTCGCCTCCCACATCCCCGCCAAGATGTCTCCGGCCCTGCGCGAGGGGATCATCATCGCGTCGGTGACCCGGGAGAACCCACACGTCATCGCCAGCACCGGCAGAATCCGCTCCTGGCCACCACCGACCGGGATCGGAACCGGCGGGAACCACAGATCGCACTGGGCGACCTCGCCCGGGGCGTACTCGACCCGGTCGGCCGGGTCCACCCCGGCGAACAACGGCCGCAGCACCCGGACCCGGTCCTTCAAGATCGTCAACGACCCGGTCCAACCGATCCGCTCGGCGATCACCGTCGCCGGCATCGTGGGGAACTCCGCCAGCAGCACCCGGACCCGCGCGTCGACCGCGTCCACGCTCGAACCCCGCGACGCCCGCTCGTACTTCGGCGGCCGGTCCGAGGCCAACGCCTTGGACACCGTGTTCCGCGAGATCCCCAACCGCCTGGCGATCCCCGCCTGCGAGATGCCCTCCGACCGATGCAGCCGACGAATCTCGGCCCAGTTCTCCATAGTGATCACACCCCAAGCCGTACTCGGGGTGCTCAAGATTCACCCGTCGATTACCGCCCAGTTTTCACGCGTCGTCGACAGGGCTCGACCCGAAGGTCGGGACGATGGACATGGCGATCCCCGGGCTGCGCGCTGGGACCGACTCTCCCGACTGGTAGTTGGGACGTCGGTGCCGCACCGAAGCGGCTCTGACGACAGCTGTCGCCACCGGCGTCAGCGCCGATCGTTCCGGGTGCACCCCTGCGGCAGGACAGGCGAGCTATCGGCGTGCAGCTCTGGCGGACTCGCCGCGCCGGAGGAGCACGAGGATCGCCGCGGCCGCACCCAGGAGCAGGATGGCCAGTCCGGCGATGGCCAGTGCCGGCCATCGCGCCTGCGTGGTCGGTGTCGCGGTGGCGGACGCCGCCCCGGAGTCGGGGAAGGTGATCGTCGCGTGTGCGGTGTGCTCGAGAAGTCCGCTGTGCAGGGTGATCTCTGCGACCCATGGGCCCGCTGGAACCAGCGGATCGAGCAGGATCGTGACGTTCTCCGTTGCGCCGATCGCCACGGTCGTTCCGAGGTCGGCGGAGAACGGCCCGGCGCTGAGCCCGCCCTGTCCGTCCGACAGCTGCAGCGTTCCGGACATGTCCAGTGCCCGGCCGCCAGTGTTGTGGACGGACGCCCGGACCACCGGGCGACCGCTGGCTGAGCGCAGGGCGGTGAGCGAGTCGAGGGTGAACTCGGCCGCAGGTGGGCCACCCGGGCCGACCGAGAGGTAGAGGCGGATGCCGACGCGGCTGACTTGAGTCACCCCTGAGCTGGTGTCCCGGGCGGAGCGCACCTCGGCCCAGACCACGCCGTACCGTTCCCCGGGCGCGGCGTCGGGGGGAACGGCGATGGTCACGGTGGCCGTCACGTCCCCGTCCGCGGGAACGTCGGATGCGCCCGGATCGACGGACGTCCAGCTCGACAGCTCGTTGGGAGCTCGTCCCTCAGCGCCGAGGAACGTGCCGTTCACGATGGTGGCGCCAGCGGCGTACAGCTCGACGTGCGTGGTCGTGTCGGAGCTGCTCGCCACCTCGATCCGACGCTGGATGGTGGCACCCGGGGCAAGGTGGTCCACGACGTACAGCTGCGCGCGGGGATCGCCGACCGCGCTGCCTGGGACGTCGAGGAGCCGCAACCCGATGCTGCCGTCAGGGGTCGAGTCCGCTGCTCGTGCGGTGGACACGCCCGCCGGCACCGCAGGGGCGACGAACAAGGCCGCGCCGGCCAGGACGCCCAGCGTCAGGCGGACGACACGCCGCAGTCCGGCCCCCGCCCGGTACGCGGGGCTGTGCGTGCTCACCTGCCGAGGCAACAGCGCACCTAGAGGACAGAGTGAGTGATCGTCGCGGTGTACACGCCGGCGATGGTGCCTCCCGGGACGGTCACGGTGATGGTCGGGTTCCACGTTGCGGAGTTGTCCCCGGTGATCCCCGTCGCCGTGACGGCGGGCGAGACACCAGTGAGATCGCCGGGGTCGTTCGCCGTGTAGGTCGCGGTCCCCGTCTTGGTGATCGTCCCCGCGGTGTAGCTGACCAAGCTGGCGGCGATGGTCGGCCCCGCGGCCGGTGTGAACGCCGTGGAGATGACGCTCGCGACCCAGCCCGCACCAGCGGCCGCGCTGCGAGCGTCGCTGACCCGCACCACCCCCAGTGGAGCGCTCACCGTCCCACCGTCCACGGTGTTGGCGAGAGAGCCAAGGCTCCCCGCATCGGCCGGGACCGTGATCGAAAGGACGCCACCCGTCACGGTGACCGTGGCGGAGCTTCCACCCGTCGTGTCCGCCGAGGCGGGCAGCACCATGCCAGCGCACAGACCGGCGGAGGTGGCAACGACAAGTACCGTACGAGTCAAGGCGCGCATGAACGAATACCCCCATGGCAGGAAACAATTGGCGGACGCAATCCGCATCAGAATGAGGCACGAGAGCGCCCAACGGTCCAAACGACGACGGGCAGCAGCGACCGCGCCGCTCGTTTGCCTGGACTCGGCTCTTGTTTGCGCGAGCGCAACCTTGCCACCTACGCGCCGCGAAGAGACGTCTTCTGACCGACGCTTGGCCGGGAGAGTCGAATCTGACCCACAAGCATGGCTATTCTACTTCTCGTATCGAGCTGTTGTAGGGGTTGTGAGAAGTGCGTCTGGCAAACCGCCTCAAATGTGCTTTTATCCTGTTCCAGGCGCGACGGAAAAGTTGACCACGGCGCCGCGGCACCCACATTGCGATCGGCCTCGGGCCTGTACCGACCTTGAACCCGAGTGCAGGTGTCAACACGCCGGACGGGAGGCTGGGCACCGCTGCGAGAGCGAGTGCTGCCAGGACCAAAGCGGCCGAAGAGGGTGACGCGATTACGCTTGGCATCGTTCTTCGGCTTGTTCGATACTTTGCGTCCGTCCTAGTCACCACAGGGGCAGCCTTGTTCCCGCTCGAGCGCACGACGTGCGTTGCGGGTAGTCGACTCCGCCGCCTAGAGGTGCGTGACGTGAGCGGTTCGACCGAAGGTGGAGGACTCGGACAGACAGGCCGCCAATGCGCGCCCGAATCGGAAATCACGCACCCACAGTCCGATCATTTGCCCCAGAATGTCGCCCGGCAGATCGGGCCAGTTTCGACCAACGTTGGCCCGCCGCCTATCCTGGAGGGCAGAACTGTTTGTCACTCGGTTGGCTCAAGGTCCGAGTAAATTGTGCCGAAGCCACATTCAGCGACTGTCTGCTGCACGTGGCGGGAAATGCGTGTGGACTTCTCCAAGGGGGCGGCGATGGAACGGACCGGAGCGCAGTTGGCGTGGGCGGCGGACATGGTCGCTTCCATGGCGGACGGGGTGATCGGCATCAGGGACGATGTCCTGTTGTCGTGGAACCCGGCGGCTGAGGCGATGCTCGGCTACCTGGCGGCGGACATGGTTGGTGCGCCGGTCGGACGCCTTGACCCGGCATTCGTTGCTGACCCGGCCGGGTGGAAGGCCCTAACCGGTCAGGTCCAGACGGACCAGGCCGTACGCGCAGCGAGGATGCCGTGGCACCGTCCGGACGGTGGGGACCGGGTAGTCGAGATGACCGGGATGCCGATCCCGCCCGACGAGGACGGGCACGTCGGGAGGGCATGGATCGTACGCGCGGTCGACGACTCGGCCGGCTCCGTGATCGAGCTCGAGCACACCGACGCGCTGACCGGGCTGGGCAACCGTCGTGCACTGGAGGCAGCATTCACCTTGCGGTCGGGTGATGACGCACCTGCCACGGTGCTGGTGGTCGACGTGGACGACTTCACCGGGGTCAACAACACCGTGGGACACCGTGGTGGGGACGGGGTACTCATGGTGATCGCCTCACGGTTGCGTGCCGCAGCGCGCCCCGAGGACCTCGTGGCCAGGATCGGCACGGACGAGTTCGGGGTGTACTACCGCGGCGCGGACGCCGCCTGGGCGACAGCGAGCGCGGCGCGCATTCAGGTTCAGATGTTCGCCCCGATCGGGGCGGAGCTGGTTGCCGAGATCGGGCTCTTGGCGCCATTGCGAGTCTCGGTCCACATCGGGATCGCCTCCACGGCGCCCGAACCGGGACATACGGCCCTCGGGGATGCCGCAGTCGCCGTGCGCGAAGCCAGGCGACGCGGGCCGGGGTCAGTTGTCGTATTCGCCCCGCAGATGCACTCGGCTGCACTTCGTCAGCGACGGTTGACCGCGGACCTGCTCACGGCCGAGGAGCAGGGTCAGCTGCGCGTGGTGTACCAACCGGTCGTGCGTTTGGGCGATGGCGGGCTTGCGGGCACCGAAGCCCTGCTGCGCTGGGATCATCCAGAGCTCGGTGCGATCCCACCGGTGGAGTTCATCGCGTTGGCGGAGTCCTCAGGGGCTATCCACGCGCTCGGTGCCTGGGTGCTTCAGACCGCTCTCGCCGATGCTGCCGCCTGGCAAGGGGTGACCGCGTTGGCGGGGGTGGGGGTCGCGGTGAACGTCTCGGTCCACCAGCTCACCGATCCCGGGCTGGTGGACCTGGTCGCCGGCGCCCTGGCGCGGGCGGGTCTTCCCGCCGCCCTGTTGACCCTGGAGGTGACCGAGACCGCGCTGGCCGAGAACCTCGAGGGCCTACTTCCCACCCTGACCAAACTCCGCGCGCTGGGAATTGGGCTGTCGATCGATGACTTCGGGACCGGCTACTCCTCGCTCGCCTACCTGCACCGCATCCCGGCGACCAGCCTGAAGATCGACCGCTCGATCACCGATGACCTGACCACCGACTCCTCCGCGGTGGCGATCGTGGACGCCTTGACCCAGCTCGCCGGGACACTGGGAATGCAGGTCATCGCCGAGGGCATCGAGACCGCGGCGCAGCGCCGCGTCCTGGTCGGTCTGGACGTCGGGTTCGGGCAAGGCTGGCTGTTCGCCCGCGCCATGACGGCCGGCGACCTGGCCGGCGTCGAGGCAGGTGCGTGGCGCCCCGCAGGGACGGCCGGATCTCTCGCGGCGGTCGCCACGCTCCCCAGGAGGCCACTGGCTCTCACCGCAGCGCCGTTGACCGCGACCTACACGATGGACCTGAACCGGCGAGTCGCTTCCTGGGACGACACAGCGGAACGACTCACCGGGTATCCCACCGAGCGCGTCCTCGGGAAGCTGTGCAGCAGGTTGCTCACGCACACCGACGAAGATGGTCAGGTGCTCTGCGGGGAACGGTGCCCCATGCTCTCAGTCATCACCGACGGTCAGCCCCGCACCGCGCGAGTGTTCTACCGGCACGCCGACGGTCACCGGGTGCCCTCCGTGGTCCACTGCGAGGTCGTGTGCGATGCGGCGGGGGCAATTCTCGGCGTGCGCGAGACCTTCACCGACGACACCCCGCACCGCGGCCGCGTCCAGCACGCCGAAACTGCGCGCGACGCGGCGTTCACCGACCCCCTGACCGGCCTGGCGAACCACCGCAGCGCGCTCATCGTGTTGACCTCCCGGCGTGCTCACCCCCGAGGACGCTTCGAGGGCGCCATCCGTATCGATCTGACCGTGGTCGCACAGGTCACCACCACCGGTGCCTCGGTCCTGATCGAAGACATCGCCATCTCAGCCGTCGCCACCACCCTGGCCGGGACGATAACCCGCGGAGGGTTCCTCGCCCGCACCGGCCCGACTCAGTTCCTCATCCTGACCACAGTCGACAACAACCAGCAGCTCGAGCGTCACGCACAGACCCTGCGACGGTTGGTCGCCGTCACCAGTCCGACCCACCACGGGCACAAGATTGGCCTCCGCGCGAACATCGCCGCGGTCCTCCTCAACCCCACCGACACGGTCGCCAGCGTTCTCAATCAGGCAGGTATCGCGTCCGCACCCGCCCCGCGGCCCGTCTAGCCGCGCCACTAACGCCGACCTCACCTGAACTCCCGCTGTCTGCTAGCGACCCACTTCAGCACGGGTGCGACACAAGGACCGTCCATGGCCTTCCCTCGGCAGGGTGTCCGACCCGCAGACGCCAGCTGTATCGGTGGCGTTGACCCCATCCCGAGACTCGGCCGAACGCGGGCCTTCCGCGACCCGCACCTGGGTGCCGGTTGCACCGGCCGCGTCCTCGGGTCTCGACACATAGGCCCGCATCGAGCCTCCGCGAGGGTCGCGCGCCAGCGCAGAACTGGCGAGACAGGAGACACGCGCCGCCTCGGGAGAACGGCTTGGAGGTCGAGTCTCCGGGTAGCGCCCTGGCCCGCTCGGTGCGGCGGGCGCGTGGTCGAGGCCAGCGTCTCCACCCGCCACCATCGACCTTGCAGGGGGCGTCGCGCAATAGCGATCATTGCCGTGTCCGCGGCGAGGAGCACAATTGGGCCATGACTCCACGCAGCGAGAACCGGGGGAGCAGTCCGTACGCGGGGAAGCTTCCCCAGGTAGATGGTTGTCCTCCCCCTCCGGACACTCGTTGAGACAGCGACGATGAAGGCCCCGACCAGCGGAGACGCGGTCGGGGCCTTCCTCGTCCACGACTGTCCGCATGCCTGTCATCGCCCAGCGTCACGTTCGGTCCGAACCGAGCTACTCGGCGTCTTGCGGCGCCGACGGGTGTCGCGCCCTCATCTCGAGAAAGCGCGGTGCCGCCGCGATGACCGCGACCAGGGCGCGCCTCGGGAGTACCGCGTCCGCCCCGAACCGGAAGCAGCTCTTGCCTGAGGCGAACGGGGCGAGGTCGTCGCCGTACGCGTCGCGCAGCTCGGGCGAGGCGTACCACGGCATCGCGTGGAACGCCACCGATGCGCTCCGCGTCTCCCCGATCGCGAAGACCATCCCGCTCTCGCGGGTCTCGTAGAACAGGTATCCCGTGAGCCACGCCCCGGAGTTCACGACCTCATCGAGGGTCGGGGCACCCCGCGACACGAGGTCACGCAGCTCCTGGATCAGCGCGGCCTGCCGAGGGTCGAGGCCCGACAAGAACCTGTCGACATCTGGGTCCGAGGCTCCCACGGCCACCTCCGCTCCTCAGCGGCGCAGCGCGTCGGTCGTCGCGCGCCACGCCCGAGTGCCGCATGCCCTGAGATCGTCGCACCTCGGCTCGTCCCTCGCAGCCCTGCGTTGCACCTGCGTCGCCGTCCAGCACGATCCGGTGCGACGGGACCATCACGACGTCACCGTGACGACCGTCCCGTAGTCGATCAGCGTCCAGACCTGCGCGGCTGCCGCGTAGGGCAGCTCGACGCAGCCGAGGCTCTGCTCGGTGCCGTACGAGGCGCGCTGGAACCCATGAATGGCGTCACCGCCGCGGAAGTAGCTGATGTACGGCACACCGGGGTCGTTGTAGGTCGTGCCGTCGGGGTTCGTGCCGGTCATCGTCTGCGTGCGATATCGCGCGTAGACCGGCCAGCTACCCGTCGGGGTGGGCGCCGCAGGGATCCCGGTGTTGGCCTTCGAGGAGAGGACGAACTGGCCGTCGACCCAGATCTTCAACGTCTCGGGGTGCGTCAACGTCGTCCAGGCCCAGCTGTAGGGCTGCGGATCCATCGTCTGGTCGACCGCGTCGTGCAGCAGGGCCGTCCAGACGGCAGGACCGGCGATGCCGTCGACCACGAGGGAGTGGACCTTCTCGAAGGCCATCACGGCTCCCCTCGTGAGCGCAGGGGCGGCGCCTGGTTGCCAGAGCGCCGCCAGCGGTGCCGGGGTCGAGGCGAACCGCATGGCGAACTGGCCCGGTGGCGGGCTGAACGCCATCGCCCCTTGTGCGGCCGCGGTGCGTACCTCGGGTGTGGTCGGCGTGAAGTCGACCGGGAGGTAGTGCAGCTCGGCCAGAATCTGTTGGAGCCGCAGTGGTGAACCGTCCGCGACCTGGTAGGTGATCGTCGTGGCGGCGGAGAGCAGTCCACCGTTGTCCGCTCGGACGCCGTCGGCGCCACTCGCGACGGTCACCGTCAGCGAGGTGTCGGGGACCAAGGGTGCTGCCGGGTCGAACTGGAGCGTCGTCGGATCGGGCTGGCTCCAGGTGCCGGCGACGGCCGGCTGGATCTGTGGCATCGGGCCGTCCGAGGCGACCGGTTCGTCGAACATGACCACGATCGGCGCCGTGCCGGTGAGTCGCGTCGTTGCATCCGGGGTGATGCTGCGGACGTGCAGCGGAACGGCTGTCGACGAGGGTGACGCCGACGTCACGGTCGATCCCGACGCCGTGCCCGAGCCAGACGGCGCGGAGGACGTCGGGTCCGCGGCTGCCCTGCTGGTGGCCGCGACGCCCATGGCGTTTGCCGACCCCGGCGAGGGCCGGTTCGTCACGATCATCGTGCCGACGGCCATGGCGGCGACCGTCACCGCGGCCAGGGTGCCGACGGCGAGTCGAACCCCGGATGATCGGCTCGGTCTCTTCATCGCAGCTGCGTGCCCCTTCCGCGTCTGTCCATAGCATCACGGCTGCTCGAAGAACTCGCGGCAGCGCGGTGACGTGAACGTGAAGGGTTCCCCCCGGGACTGGGATCATACCCACCGCCGACGTCTCAGCCGGCGTCAGGTACCGATCGCCTCCGGCGCGGCGAGTGCGACCTGCATCGGCGTCGCGCTCGCGGTCGGCGTCGGTCGTGAGCTCCTGCGCCCCCAGAGGTGTGAAGCCACCGAGTGGGAAGTCGGCACGCGGGCGATGCCCTGGTCCAGGAACCAGTCGATGAGTGCGTCGTTCTCGCGGTGTGCGACGTTGTCGTGGTTCTGGACGCAGACGACGGGTGCGATCTCCTGAGTCTCGACGACCTGGGCGCAGTTCACGGTGCTCAGCCCGAGGTGCTCCACGTCGTCGTGCACGTGCAGCGGGGAGAAGGTGTGCGGTGCTCATGGCTCCGCGAGGCGCCGGACCGCTCTGGACAGCCAGGGTCTCCGCGATCCTGGGGGTCACAGGTCCATGCGCGACGCGGCCCCAGCTGCCTACCGCAGCGGGATGAGCGAGACCACCCTGCTCGGCGGCTCCGAGCGCGTGCGGCACGACGTGCGGGTCCCAGCCGGGCTGCGGATCCGGTTCGCCCACCCCCAGGTGGGCATGATGACGCTCGAGCGCGAGAACCTCGCCGTTCCGACGTCCGTCGCGACAACGGTCGCCGGTCCGGCCCGGACGGGTGTGGGCGTCCCTGCTCCTGGAGCGGGGATTGCGATGGACCTTGCACCGCTCTCGCACTCTCGACGGGGTTCTGCCAGTACCGGGGAGAACGCGAACCCCGCGCCGACTCGCCCCGCACCTCTGCGGGATCCCGGAGTGGCAACGGCGCGCGGAGTCGTCCGGCGTAGCGGGAGGCTAGGGCGCCACGTCGCGTCCGGCGTCGCGCCACTGCGGATAGCCGCCCTCCAGGCGGACGGCTTGGTAGCCGGACTCTCGGAGGCGGGTGACGGCGGCGGCGGCCATGACGCAGTACGGGCCCCGGCAGTACGCCACGACGTCGGCGTCTGCCGGGAGCTCGACCATCCGCGCAGCCAGGTCTGCGACGGGGATGTTGACGGCTCCCTCGACGTGACCGGCGGCGAACTCGCTGGGAGGTCGAACGTCGACCAGGACGACCCGCCCGGCGCGGGACATCTCGTCGAACTCGGTGAACGTGACCGGTCGGGTGCCGTCGGCTGCCCGGAAGAAGGCGTCCGCCAGGGCCGTGACCTCGGCGATGTGCTGCTCGGCGAGGAGGACGAGGGTGCGATAGCCGGCCTCGACTGCCGGGTCGGCGAGGCGATACACCCGGGACGTGCCTTCCACGCGCCGGGCGACCAGTCCCGCCGAGGCGAGGATCTGCAGGTGCCGGGAGGTGTTGGCGATGGTCGAGGAGATCTGCTGGGCCAGGGACTCCACGGAGCGCTCGCCCTGGGACAGGACGTCGACGATCTCCACTCGCTTGGCGTGACCGAGGGCCGCGCCGATGCGGGCGAAGTGCCCGAACACCTCGTCCTTGAACTGACGTGGCTCCACGCCGCCTCCTCAACTGATCTGTTGAACAGTACGCGATGAGCGGTCCCGGACTGCTACTGTTCGACTATTCAAGCAAGGACTTGAATTGAGTACGGGATCGTCGGTGACGACGGCCGGACTCGACCTCGCGGCGCCGGCCGACGTCGTGCAGCGTCGCACCGCGGACCCGGACCGGCTGCAGACCTGATCGCCGACCCCGAAGGATTCACGCTCATGAACGTCCTGATGATCATCAACGGCTCCGCCTACGGCTTGGACTCCACGTTCAACGCCGTCCGGCTGGCCGGTTCCCTGTCCAAGCGCGAGGGGGTCGAGCTCACCGTGTTCCTCATGGGCGACGGCGTCACTGCGGCCATGAGTGGGCAGAAGACCGCGGACGGCTACTACAAGCTCGACCGCATGCTCGGCACGGTGGCTCGCAACGAGGGGGAGATCTTGTGCTGCGGCACGTGCCTGGACGCCCGCGGCATCCAGGAGTCCATGCTGATCGAGGGCTCACGCCGCTCCACCATGGAAGAGCTGGCCGACCGTACGCTGGCGGCCGACAAGGTTCTGGTCTTCTAGGCACTGAACGGTTCGGGGGTCGCTGCGCAGGAGCGAGCAGCATCCGGGTTGCGCGACCGCCCGGTCTACCCGGACCACAACGCCACCAAGCCGATCGACCCGCGGGTCTTCGCGGCGATGACGCCATACCTGACCGTCGAGCTCGGCAACCCGTCCAGCAGGCACGTCTTCGGCAGGCCGACGCCCTGGCCATCTGCGGCGCAGTGCTGGGCGCTCGCGCCGCCGGATCCGACCACCCGAGCGCACGGGCGTGCACCCGGGCCCCGTCGTCGCCGACGGTGGGCAGGAGCATGGGCTTCGGCATCGGCGGGTTCGGCCTGGGGAGTTGGTCGACCAGCCGAGAGGTCGATGATGCCGCGGACGCCATCTCTACTGCCGCGCTGCGGTTGACGCGAGCGTGACGTCGTCGCCCGTCGCCGGCCGAGAGTCCGCGCGGCGCGCTCGCGCCGTGAGCGTCCCCACGGGCAAATCCGGGCATCTCGCGTCCCGGACGATCTCATGAAGAAGATGTGATGACGTCTTTGCCTGGGCGTGGCATCATGGGAACCACGTACAAGCCGTGGCGACAGTCGGGTCACCGGTGGCCCGTTGATCGTCAGGTGTCCACGTCGACGGGGCCTCCGGTGCGCAGCAGGAGGGCCCGTCGACGCGACTGGCCACCGTTGCGGCAGGTCACCACCCGAACGCGGCGCCGAGCGACGGCGCCGCTCGTGCGTCTCGAGGTGCGGGCGAGCCGATCAGGTCACTCATCCACCGCGTCCATGACAGGTGCGTCAGTGCCTGGCCGGCGACGACTCCGTCGATGCTCGGTGCGACGACGACCGTCATCACGGTGTTGTCGCCGCCCGTCTCGGCCTCGTCGAACGTGACCACCACGGCTAGCCGGCCCGCGTTCCAGTCCGCGCCCTGCTGGACGCGCGCGACCCAGTCCGCGACCCAGGCGTCGGCTGTGGCCAGGTCGCAGTCGTGTGCGTCATGGCAGAGGTCGGGGATCACCAGGCCGATGGACGGGAGCGTTCCGCCCGCGATGTCGGAGACGAGCCGACCGGAGGTCGTGGTGCCGAGCGGTACGTCGTCGACGGCGCACGCTCGGCGCGAGGCGGCGTCGCTGAAGTAGACCCACGGGTTGTGCTTGACGGCGTACCGGCCCGAGCTCTCGACCGCGCAGCTCGTCGGCATGCCCTCGGCGTAGGTCCGGGCCGTGTGCCCGTGAGTGAGCGCCAGGTCGAACACCGACGGACCGGTGATCGGGTGTGCGGCCGGACCGCCGTCGTCGCGCACGCCGAACGTCGACCCGCCGGCAAGCGCCAGATAGTTCGGGAGCGACGGGTGTGTCTCGGCGAGGTCGTGCGTCGTCTGCCCGTACCGGCGCGCCAGCGCCATGACGCGGGGCATGGTGCGGGTCACCGCGGCGACACCGTGGTTCTCCAGGACGATCGTGAGCACCTTGGTGATGCCCGTCGCCGTGCCGGTCGAGGGGGAGGAGGGCGCCGTCGGTGACTGCGACACCGACGGTGCGATCGGTGACGGCGGCGCGCTCGGTGCACCGGTCGGGGTCGGCGCGCTGCATGCCGCCAGCCCCATCAGTGCGGCGACGGCGGGGGTGATCCAACGCGACGCGCTCCGGATCGCATTCGTCGACAACGACGACGGCCGGTGGCGACCGGGTGCCGTGCTGCTGGGCGCGGGTGTCCGCGCAGCATCGAGATCGATGGGACGCACCGTCCTCGTGCCTCGCCCGTCGAGTGGTTCTCGGTCACCTTACGCGGCCGATCGGGGCGTGGCCGGTGGTGATGGCGACGCCCCGGGAGACGACGGGAGGCGGGAAGTGGCGCGATGTCGCGCATTACCTGAGACGCCTTCACATCTCATTCACAAGTCATTCCTATGAATTGACGGTGAGGATTCTTTGGGAATCCATAGGTTAGACAGGAATGCTTTCCGGTGGCACGATGCAAAGGACGTACCGATGCATTCTCGCCAAAGGAGGCACAATCATGGGAACTGTCCGCAGGTCCGTTGCGGTGACGGGAGCCGTGGTCTCGCTGGGCCTTGTGCTCACCGCGTGCAGCTCGTCACCCACACCGTCCGCGACCGCGTCGGGGACGTCCACGGCGTCGTCGGCCGTACCGCAGGTGAACGCGGCGGACTTCACGTCCGACTTCTCGGTCATGAAGCAGCTGGCGGGGTTGGCGTCGCAGGGCAAGGGGATGGTGGGGGTCCTGCTGCCGGACACGACGACCTCGACGCGGTACGTGCAGTACGACGCTCCGTATCTGACGAAGGCGTTCGAGGCGGCGGGGTTGTCCTCGAGCCAGTTCAAGATCGACAACGCGAACGGTAGTGCGTCGACGATGCAGACGCAGGCGGAGGCGGACATCAACGCGGGTGCGTCGGTGCTGCTGGTGGATCCGTTGGATGCGGGTAGTGGTGCGGCGATCGAGGCGAAGGCCGAGGCTGCGGGGGTCAAGGTCATCGACTACGACCGGTTGGTGACCGGTGGTCCGGCGGACCGCTACTACGTGAGCTTCGACAACGTGGCGGTCGGCAAGCTGATCGGCCAGGGCGAGGTGCAGTGCTTGACGGACTGGAAGGTGGCCAAGCCGAACATCTTGATCATGGACGGGGACCCGACGGACAACAACGCCAAGCTGTTCGCCCAGGGGTACAACGGTGTGCTGCAGCCGTACTTCGACAACAAGACCTACGTGAAGGTGGGTGAGCCGGCTGGGACGTGGACGCCGTCGGTGGCCGCGACGACGTTCGAGCAGCAGTACACCGCGCACCCGAACATCAATGCCGTGGTGACGCCGAACGATGACAATGCGAATGCGGTGATCGCGGTCCTGAAGAAGGACAACATCCCGGCCAAGACGTTCCCGACCACCGGCCAGGACGCGTCGTTGCCGGGTCTGCAGAACATTCTGACCGGGTACCAGTGCGGCACGGTGTACAAGCCGATCTACCTGGAGGCCCAGGCCGCGGCGGCGCTGGCCTTGTACCTGCGGGCCGGTCAGACCCCGCCGTCCACGCTGGTGAACTCGACGACCACCGACTCGGTGATCGGTAAGGACATCAAGTCGGTGTACACCACGCCGATCTGGGTCACCTCGGCGAACATGGGCGCCACGGTCGTCAAGGACGGCGCGGTCACGGTCTCCGAGCTGTGCGCCGGGAACGTCGCCGCCGCCTGCACCGCAGCAGGCATCAGCTAGCGCCCGACGGCGTGCGCGTGGTGGGGCCCGGGTCGCTCGGCCCCACCACGCGCACGCATCCCTGAACCGCACGAACCTCTGAACCGCACGAACCACTGAACTCGGGGAAGGCTCGGCACGACCATGCAGACAGCGACGGACCACGATGACGTGGCACCTCGAGAGGGTGTCCCGGACGCACCCCTCCTCCGGTTGACGGGGGTGAGCAAGCACTTCGGTCCTGTGGAGGCGCTCACCGGGGTCGACCTGGACATCCCGGCCGGGATGGTGACCGCACTGGTGGGGGACAACGGCGCCGGCAAGTCCGTCCTGATCAAGTGCATCTCGGGGATTCATGCGCCCGACAGCGGGCAGATGTGGTGGGAGGGTGCCCCGGTGCACGTGCGTACGCCCTCGGAGGCGGCGGCGCTGGGGATCCAGACCGTCTACCAGGACCTGGCGCTGTGCGACAACCTGGACATCGTCCAGAACATGTTCCTGGGACGTGAGCGTCTGCGTCGCACGGGTCTGGACGAGGTCTCGATGGAGAACGCCGCACGGGAGACCCTCACGAGCCTGGCGGTCACGACGGTGCGGTCGGTGCGTCAGCACGTCGCGTCGCTGTCGGGTGGGCAGCGCCAGTCCGTCGCGATCGCCAAGGCGGTGCTGTGGAACTCCAAGCTCGTGATCATGGACGAGCCCACCGCGGCCCTCGGAGTGGCGCAGACGACCATGGTGCTGGACCTCGTGCGGCGCCTCGCGGACCGGGGTCATGCCGTGATGATCGTGTCCCACAACCTGAACGACGTGTTCCAGGTCGCCGACCGGATCGCCGTGCTCCGGCACGGGCGGATGGTGGACGTGCGTCCCGTCGCCCAGAGCGACCGGCAGATCGTGGTGGACCTCATGACCTCGGGCGAGTCGACGCGGACCGTGGGGCCGAAGGAGAGCGGGGCGGAACGATGACGAAGGGCCACGTTGTCGCTCAGGCGAACGACGCCGGAGCTGCGCCTGACGTGCGTGCGACCGAGGTCGAGGTCCCGGTCGGCACGGTGGGTGGGTACCTGCGTGCATCGCTGGTGCGGATCCGGGGTGGTGAGACCGGTGTCCTGCCGGTGGTCGGCGGCCTGGTGCTGGTGTCGGTGCTGTTCCAGTCGTTGAACAGCCACTTCCTGACGGCCGGGAACCTGGTGAACCTGCTGGTGCAGGCGGCGGTGTTCAGCCTGCTGGCGATGGGGGAGGTGTTCGCGCTCCTGCTGGGGGAGATCGACCTGTCGATCGGGTTCGTCGCCGGGCTGAGCGCGGTGGTGATGGCCGAGCTGGCTCGTCCGACGGTCGGGTGGCCGTGGTGGGCCGCGATCGGTGCGGCGCTGGTCGTCAGTGCGGTGATCGGCCTGGTCCAGGGCACGTTGATCACCCGGATCGGGTTGCCGTCGTTCGTGGTGACGTTGGCCGGGTTGTTGTTCTGGCAGGGCGTGATGTTGTGGATCTTGGGCAGCGGCGGGTCGATCCTGATCCAGGACAACACGATCAACGACCTCGCCTCCGGGGTGTTGACCAAGGCCGCCGGGTGGGTCGTGATGCTCGTGGTGGTGGCCGTGTTCGCGGTGCTGACCTGGCGTCGCGATGCGCACCGGCGAGACTCGGGTCTGGTGGCACCGCCCCCGGCGTTGACGGTCGCCAAGATCGGCGGCGGTCTCCTCGGAGGTGTGGCGCTGGTGCTGCTGACCAACGCGGACCGCGGGATCCTGGTCCCGGTGTACGGGATGCCGTGGGTGGTGCTGCTGGTCTTCGCGGTCCTGGCGGTGTGGACCTACGTGCTCGGGCGGCGCCGGTTCGGCCTGTACGTGTACGCGATCGGCGGCAACGCCGAAGCCGCCCGGCGCGCCGGGATCCACCTGCCCCGGGTGCGCACGCTGGCGTTCATGTGCGCCTCGCTGACCGCCGGGGTCGGCGGGGTCGTCTACGCCTCGCGCCTGCGCTCGATCTCCACCGCCCTGGACGGCGGCACCCTGGTCCTGTACTCCGTCGCGGCAGCCGTGATCGGTGGCACCAGCCTGTTCGGCGGACGAGGCAAGGCCCTGCACGGGGTCCTGGGCGGGATCGTCATCGCCGCGATCGACAACGGCATGGGACTGCTCGGATTCTCCGCCGCCGCCAAGTACGTCGTGACCGCACTGGTCCTGCTCGTCGCCGTCACCATCGACGCCGTCGCCCGCCGCAACCG